>CANGMU010000111.1 GCA_947454665.1 Pseudomonadota bacterium
CGCGAGTTCGTCATCGTGTTGATGATCGAGACCTGGCCATCGACCAGCTGCGCCATGTCCTTGTCGCCGGTCGAGATGACGACCGGTTCGCCAGCGGCCGCGGCGCGGCGCGCGAGCGTGCCGATCACGTCGTCGGCTTCCACGCCGGTGATGCGCAGCATCGGCAGGCCCAGCGCCTGCACGGCGTCGAGCAGGGGCTGGATCTGCGAACGCAGGTCATCGGGCATCGGCGGGCGGTGCGCCTTGTACTCGGCGAAGAGGTCGTCGCGGAAGGTCTTGCCCGGCGCATCGAAGACCACGACCACGCGTGCATCGGCCTGCTCGCGCGCGAAACGCTGCAGCATGTTCAACACGCCGTACACGGCGCCCGTCGGTTCGCCGTGCGAGTTGGTCAGCGGCGGCAGCGCATGGAAGGCGCGATAGAGATAGGACGATCCATCGACGAGGATCAGCGGGGCAGGCGCGTTCAATGGATCTGCTTGCGCGGTTCGTTGCTGCGGTCCGGCGTGACCGGCGCATCGGCGGTGGGTGTCGGCGTCACCTTCGCCGCGCCCTGGTCGGGCAGGTAAAGCGGACCTTTCTGTCCGCAGGCGGCCAGCCACAGGGCGCAGGCGAGGGGCGCGAGGCGCCGGAGGATGTGCCGGGGAGTCATCGTCCGATGATAGCCGCTCGGTCGGCGTGACGCGCAGCGCAGGCGTTACCCTAGGGACCATGATCTCCGCTGACATCCCTCATCTCGACATCGACCCTTATGACCCGGCCGTGATGGCCGATCCTTATGCGATGCAAGCCCGCCTGCGCGCGGCGGGGCCCGTGGTCTGGCTCGAGCAATACGGTGTGTATTACGTGACCGGCCATGCGCTGGCGCGGCAGGTGCTGTTCGATCCGACGACCTTCAGCTCCGCACACGGCATCGGCCTCGTGGGCTATGCCACGGGGCTGACCAGCACGACGCCGAGCCCGCTGCTGGAAACGGACCCGCCCGAACACGACCGCTTCAAGAAGGTCATGTTGCGGCTCGTGGGGCCGGCCACGCTGAATCGCATGCGCGCGCGTTTCGAGCCGGTGGCCGAAGCGCTCGTGGAAGCGCTGGTGGCCCGCGGGCGGTTCGATGCAGCGACCGAGCTCGTGACGGCCTTCGTGCTCGATGTCATCGCCGATACGGTGGGCCTGCCGCAGGCCGATCGCTGGCAGCTGCTGGTCTTCGGCGAGCTGGCGCTGGTCTCGTCCGGGCCGCGCAACGCAAGCTTCGATGCCGCCGTGGCTGCCGTGAAGCAGCACGACACCATGGCCTGGGTGCAGCAGGCCACGGATCGGGCGAACCTGTCACCCGATGGCCTGGGCGCCGCGCTGTTCGCCGCGGCCGATGCGGGCGAGATCACGTCCGCCGAGGCACAGCGCCTGGTGCGCATCTTCCCGACGGCGGCCGTGGATTCGACGATCACCACGCTCGTGAATGGCCTGCACGTGCTGGCCGCCCGACCGGACCAGTGGCAGCTGCTGCATGCCCATCCGGAATGTGCGCGCGATGCCTTCGAGGAGATGCTGCGCCACAGCCTTTCCGTGCAGACCGTGTTCCGACAGGCGACGCGCGACGTGAAGCTGGGTGCGGCGCAGGTGAAGGCGGGGCAGCGCGTTGGCGTCTGCCTGGCTGCGGCGAACCGCGATCCGGCGAAGTGGCCCGAACCGGACCGCTATGAACTGCTGCGCAAACCGGTGGGGCACCTGGGCTTCGGCGGCGGCGTGCATGCCTGCCTCGGGCAGATGATCGCGCGGCTCGAAGCCGAGCTGCTGCTCAAGGCGCTGGCGAAGCGCGTTTCAAACATCGAGCTGGATGGCGAACCCGTCAAGCGCGTGAACAACGCGCTGACGAGCTATGCGTCCTTGCCGGTGCGGGTCACCAGCGGCTGATTTCTTTGCAGGGCGTGCAGGCCGCGCCCGATGCGCCACGCCGCCCACAGCACGATCAGCGCATAGGCCCAGCCGAGCAGCGGCAGACCGATGAAGAGCAGCGGTCCCAGCAGCAGGGTGGCGACACCCCACGCCCCCAGCACCCACCAGAAGGTCCTCGACTGCCATCTGATGTGCGCAGCCAGTGGCGAATCGCCAAGCGTCTCGAGCTTTGAACGCAGGACGAGCCACATCGCGCCGGCCGGCAATGCCGTCGCCGCACCGGGCAGGGTTTCTCTGTCCCCGAACAGGGCGAGCAGGATCGACAGGATCTGCAGGCCATAGCCCACCTGCACCAGCCGGCGCAGGCGGGATTCGCCGTCGGGATCGTCAGCCCTTGAAGCGGGCGCCGACACGGCGATAGGCCTCCCGGAACGGGATGCCCTCGCTCTTCACGAGCGCATAGGCCTCGTCCGCCGCGCGGATCGACGGGTCGAGCGTGATGCGCTCCGGGTTGAAGGCCACGGCCGGCAGGGCGGCCGCGACGATGTCGAGCGCCTGGTGGCAGAGGTCGATGCCGCGGAACAGCGGCGCCTTCAGCAGCTGCAGGTCGCGCTGGTAGCCCGACGGCAGCTTCGCGAAGATGCCGAGCGCTTCCATCAGGCAACCATGCGCCGAGGCCGTACGCCCGCGCACCAGTTCGAAGACGTCCGGGTTGCGCTTCTGCGGCATGATCGAAGAACCGGTCGTGAAGGCATCTGGCAACTTCACGAACGCGAACTCCTGCGTATAGAACAGCAGCAGGTCGCTCGACAGGCGCCCCAGGTCCTGCATCGTCAGCGCGATCTCGAACAGCAGCTGCGATTCGGCCTTGCCACGCGAGATCTGCACACTGGTGACCGGCTCCTGCACTTCGGCGAAGTCGAGCTTCGCGCGCGTGAGCTCGCGGTCGAGCCCGAGGCTCGGTGCGCCATAACCGGCTGCCGAACCCAGTGGGCTGCGGTCGATGCGGCGCAGGACGCCGCGCAGGCCGGTTGCGTCGTCACGGACCTCGGTGGCGAAGCCACCGGCCCACAGTGCAACCGAGCTCGGCATCGCCTGTTGCATGTGGGTGTAACCCGGCAGTGCGACATCCTTCTGCCGTTCGCCCAGCGCATCCAGTTCCGCGGCAACCTTGTCCGCGCCCTCGGCGAGCTGCACGGCGGCATCCCGCAGATAAAGGCGCAGCGCGGTGAGCACCTGGTCATTGCGCGAACGACCCAGGTGCACGCGGCCACCGGCTTCGCCGATGCGCGCCGTCAGGCGCTTCTCCAGCGCTGTCTGGCCGTCCTCGTCCTCGAGCGTGATCTTCCATTGCCCGGCGGCATGCTCGACGGCGATGTGGTTCAGGCCGTCGCGGATCGCCTCCAGGTCGGTGGCCTCGAGCAGGCCGCGCTCATGCAGCATCTCGGCATGCGCGATGGAGGCCTGCACGTCATAGCGCACCAGCCGTTCGTCGAGGCCATAGTCCTCGCCGGCGGTGAACTGCAGCACGCGCTCATCGAGCGGCGTGCCCTTGTCCCAGAGGCGTGACACGGCTTAAGCCTTGCCGGCCTGCTGCTCGGCAGCGGTCAGGCCTTTCACGTCCGCCACGATCATCGTGCCCGTGCCCTCGTTGGTGAAGACCTCGGCCAGGATGCTGTCCGGCGCGTCATACGAGATGACATGCACGCGACGCACGCCGCCCTTGATCGCACTCTCGATGGCCTTGGCCTTGGGCAGCATGCCGTCCTTGATGGCGCCAGTCTTGCGCAGGTCGTCGAGGCCCTTGAGGTCGGTGAAGGAAATCACCGAGCGCGGGTCCTCCACGTTCTCGAGGATGCCCGGCGCGCCGGTGCAGAGGATCAGTTTCTCCGCATCCAGCGCCGCGCCGATCGCCGCGGCAACGGTGTCCGCGTTGATGTTGAGCAACGTGCCCGACTCGTCGGCCGACAGCGGGCTGACGACCGGCATCAGGCCGTTGTCCAGCAGCTTCCTGAGCACCGTGCCATCGACCAGGTCGATGTCACCGACGAAACCGTAATCGACCGTTTCGCCTTCGACGCTGACCGGCGGGCGCTTGTGCGCCTTGATGAGGCCGGCATCGACGCCAGAGACGCCGACGGCTTCGATGTCGAGGTCGCGGCACATCGCCAGCAGCTTCGTGTTGATCAGGCCGTTCAGCACCATGGACGTCGCGTCGATGGACTTCTCGTCCGTCACGCGGCGGCCCTGCACCATGCGCGTCGGCACGCCCATCGCTTCGGTGACCTGCGTCAGCTGCGGACCGCCGCCGTGGACCATGACCACGCGGATGCCGAGGTAATGCAGGATCGCGATCTGCTCGATCAGCGCGCGCGTCGCCACGGGGTCGCCGAACACGGCGCCACCGGCCTTCACGACGAAGGTCTTGCCCTTGTACAGGCGGATATAGGGCGCGGCGCTGCGCAGCGAGCGGATGACGGCGTTCTTTTCGGTGCTGTGGACGATCATGGGGGTGCCTTCGTTACCTCGTGGAGCGGACGTTCGGGAATCGGGTGGGGCCGGTCAGGCCAGCAGGAGTCGGTGCAACACGGCCATCTGGGCCGGCATGCGGTTGTAGGCTTCGCGCAGCACGACGCTGCGGGGGCCGTCAAGCACGTGGTCGGCGATGGCGACATTGCGCCTTACCGGCAGGCAATGCATCACCTTGCAGTCGGCATCGGCCTTCGCGAACCAGCTTTCCTCGACCATCCAGTGGCCGAGCTTGGCGCGCAGCTGCGCATCGGCGGCCGCATCGCCGTAATGGCGCGTCGAGCCCCATTCCTTGGCGTACAGCACGGTCGCGCCCTTCATCGCGTCGTCGCGGTCCTCGGTTTCGCGCACCGAACCGCCCGAGGCGGCCGCCGCACGACGGGCCTTGTCCATGATCGCATCCGGCAGCGCATAGCCATCCGGACGGTGCACGACGACTTCCATGCCGCGCATCGCGGCCATGTGCAGCGTCGCAGCCGGCACGGCCAGCGGCAGCGCGCGCGGGTGCTTCACCCAGGACAGCACGAACTTGCCGCGCTGGGGCACGTGCAGCTCGTCCATCGTCTTCCAGTCGGCCAGCGCCTGGCAGGGGTGGTTCACCGCGGATTCAAGGTTGATGAGCGGCTTCTGCACGAGGCGCGTGAACTCGTTGAACTGCGTCTCGGCAAGGTCCGCCTCGAGGTCCTTGCCGTCGGCAAAGGCGCGGATGCCCAGCGCGTCGCAGTAGGACGCGAGCACGGGGATGCCTTCGCGCACGTGCTCGGCGCGGTCGGCGTCCATCACGGCGCCGAGGCGCGTCTCCAGCTGCCAGGTGCCCTGGCCCGGGGTGATGACGAAGCTGCTGCCGCCCAGGCGAGCCATGCCAGCCTGGAACGAGGACAGCGTGCGCAGCGACGGGTTGAAGAACACGAGGCCGAGGATCTTGCCGGCCAGTGCCTGCGGCTCCGGTTTGTGCTCGAGCCGCTGTGCGAGCCCGATGAGATCGAGCACCGCATCGCGTTCCAGATCAGCCAGGTCGAGGAAACGTTTCAAGATGGCGTGCCCCTTCAGAGCTTCAGCCGGGCCAATGCCGCGGCGAGGAAGTCGACGTCGGCTTCCTGGAGGGTGAACGGCGGCAGCAGGCGCAGGACGTTCGGGTCGCCGCTGGTGCCGGTGAGGATGTCTTCCTGTTCGAGCAGGGCCTTTTGCACGAACTTCGCCGGCACCTTCGTGATGAGGCCGGTGAGGAAGCCCGCGCCCTGGTGGGCGGTGACGGGGCCGACGAGGCAGGTCTTGCGGATGTAGGCGCCGACCCGCTGCACGTTGGCCATCAGGTCTTCCTGCTCGATGGCGTCGATGACGGCCTCGATCGCGGCACAGGCCATGGGGCCGGCGCCGAAGGTCGTACCCAGCGCATCCAGCTTCACGGCCTTGGTGACCTTTGCGGACATCAGCAGCGCCGAGCAGGGGAAGCCGTTGCCCAGGGCCTTGGCCGTGGTGATCATGTCCGGCATCACGCCGTACAGGTTCGCCGCGAAGGGATGGCCCGTGCGGCCGACGCCACACTGCACTTCGTCGAAGATCAGCACGGTGCCCGTCTCGTCGCAGCGTTTGCGCAGGGCTGCGACGTATTCGGCGCCCAGGTCGAAGGCGCCGCCCACGCCCTGCACGGGTTCGACGAGCACGGCAGCGGTCTTTTCCGTGATGGTCGACAGCGCAGCCAGGTCACGCCGCGGAATGAACGTGACATCGAAGGGCGTGCGCGGGAAGCCGTACCACTTTTCCTTCGCGCCCCAGGTCAGCGCCGCGGCCGCAGCCGTGCGACCGTGGAAGCTCATCTCCAGCGCGACGACTTCCGTGCGGCCCGGGTTCATCGTGAACGCCATCTTCAGCGCGTTCTCGTTTGCCTCGGCGCCGCTGTTCACGAAGAACACGCTTTCGAAGGGCAGCTTCGAGAACTGCACCAGCCGCTGCGCGGCACGCAGGCGCACGTCCATCGGCACGGCGTTGCTCTGGAAGTTCACGTTGCGCGCCTGGTCCGTCACGGCCTTGGTCCAGCCGGGGTGGCCGTAACCGAGGGCGGCGACGGCGTGGCCGCCGTAGAGGTCGAGCACGCGACGGCCTTCCGGCGTGTACAGCCAGACGCCCTCGCCACGTGCGACATGCAGCGGGTACTGCGCGAAGACAGGGGCGAGGTAATCGTGGATCGCGGGTTCAGTGGCCATGTCGAAGAAGTCCTTGGGTCTGCTTCAGGTCCAGCCAGCGGCCGGCGCGGTCAGTCCCGCGGTGTCCGGCAAGCCCTGGAGTCGGTTCATCCACTGCACGGCACCGCCGGCGGCGCCCTTGCAGAGGTTGTCGATCACGCTCATCACGGCAACGCTCTTGCCGTTCGTCGACACGGACAGGCGAGCGTAGTTGCTGCCCGCCACGTCCTTGATGCGCGGCGCCGCGGCACCGACCTGCACGAAGGGCGAACCGGCATAGAAGTCCTGGAAGGCCTTCACGAGCGCCGCGGCCTCGCGCGGCGACTTGAGCGTGGCCTGCACGGTGGCATGGATGCCGCGCGCGAAGGGGCCCGAGTGGGGCACGAAGTGGAAATCAGCAGCGACGCCGCTGGCCGCCAGCGCGCAGGCGGTGACTTCCGGCGTGTGACGGTGCGCGAGCGCGTTGTACGCATACAGGTCGCTGTGACGCTGTGGATGGTGCGTGCCATCGGTGGGCTTGCGGCCCGAGCCGGTGCTGCCCGTCACGCCCGTGACGAAGAGTTGCGGCGTCACGAGGTCCAGCTTCAGGAGCGGCACCGAAGCCAGCAGGATCGCCGTGGCAAAGCAGCCCGGGTGCGCGACATGCGGCGTTGGCGCGGCAGCCAGATGTTCCGGTACCGCACAGCTGAACTGCGGTAGGCGCGCCGGCGCACCGTGCGCATGCTTGTAGACGGCGGCGTAGGCCTCGTCCGTCGAATACCGATAATCCGCCGAGATGTCGACGACGGAAGGCTGCGTGCCCGCACCTTCGGCCACCGTGAGCAGGCGATCGATCAGCGCAGCCGAGGCACCGTGCGGCGCGGCCGAGAAGATCGCGCTGCGCGGCAGCGAACCGACCAGCGCTTC
>CANGMU010000112.1 GCA_947454665.1 Pseudomonadota bacterium
AGGCGCCGCCGTGCTTCTCGGCCATCACCTTCGTCAGCGCCGCCGTCAGCGTCGTCTTGCCATGGTCAACGTGACCAATCGTACCCACGTTCACGTGCGGCTTGCTGCGCTCGAATTTCTCTTTGGACACGGTGCGAATCCTCTAAAAAACGTGTGTTCAGACGCTGATGATCAAAAAACTTCAAAACATCCAAGCCGGCGCCGGTCGGTGGAGCTCACGACCGGGATCGAACCGGTGACCTCGTCCTTACCAAGGACGTGCTCTACCAACTGAGCTACGTGAGCGGACTTACCGGCCAACTCTTGCGGATCGATACTTTCACGACCTCGGGAATGACGCTGCTGCGACGTTTCCGAACCAAAACCGACGTGGAGCGGGTAGCGGGAATCGAACCCGCGTCATCAGCTTGGAAGGCTGAGGTTCTACCATTGAACTACACCCGCCAAACTGCACTTCCACACGTCAATCTCGTCCGGAATCCGCCGCGCCTGGCGCCACTCCCGTTTTGGTGGAGGGGGTAGGATTCGAACCTACGAAGGCGTAAGCCGGCAGATTTACAGTCTGCTCCCGTTGGCCGCTTGGGTACCCCTCCGCAAAACCGAGCCGCGTATTCTGATTTCGACTTGCCCTGCTGTCAATGCAGAATCCGGGCCAATTTTCAGCTCAGTCGAACCGCAGCCCTCAATCGGGCCGTTTCGGCGGCCGGGAGGGGCCGCCACTGACCTGCCGGCAGATCCTGGGGCAATTCGCAGGGCCCGTAGGACACACGCATCAGGCGGCTGACTTCGTAGCCCACTGCCTCCCAGAGGCGTCTGACCTCGCGGTTTCGCCCCTCGTGCAGGCCAACCCGGTACCAGGCGTGACCCTCCGAACGGTTGCGGGGTTCTATGCGGTCGAAGCGAGCCGGGCCGTCGTCGAGGCGCACGCCGCGCAACAGTCGGGCGATGACCTCGTCACCCGGCAGTCCGCGAACGCGGACGATGTAATCGCGCGGCAGTTCGTAGGAGGGGTGCATCAGGCGGTGGGCCAGTTCGCCGTCGCTCGTGAACAGCAGCAGCCCGGTGGTGTTCACGTCCAGGCGGCCCACGACGACCCAGCGGCCGGATTTCGGGGGTGGCAGTCGATCGAAGACCGTGGGCCGGCCCTGCGGATCCTGGCGCGTGGTCACCTCGCCCAGGGGCTTGTGGTAAAGCAGCACTTCGCCGTCCGCGGCGTGTTCGGCCGCAGCGGACTGGGCCAACTGCACGCGCTGGCCGTCGAACTGGATCTCGTCGCTGGGCGATGCCCGGTCGCCGAGCCCCGCCACCGCCCCGTTCACCGTGATCCGTCCGGCGCGCAACCAGCCCTCGATGCCCCGGCGCGAACCCAATCCGGTCGCAGCCAGCAGCTTCTGGATGCGTTCTGTCATCGAACCGGCAACGAGATCTTCGAGAACAGCGACAGCTTGCTCTCCGCATCGCGCGCCTCGATGGCGCGGTCGACAAGACGCCGCGTCAGGTGACTGCCAAACAGCTGCAGGAATTCGTAGGCGAAGTTGCGCAGCAGGGTGCCGCGACGGAAGCCGACCCAGGTGGTGTGGATAGGGAAAAGATGGGACGCATCCACCATCACGAGGTCCGAATCCTCGCGGGGATCGAAGGCGACGCTGGCGACGATGCCCACGCCCATGCCGAGGCGGACGTAGGTCTTGATAACGTCCGAATCGCGGGCCGTCAGCGCAACACGGGCCTTGAGTCCCTCGCGCGCAAAGATTGTCTCCAGCGACGACGGACCGGAAAAGCTGAACACGTAGGTGACCAGCGGGAATTCCGCCAGCTGGGCCAAGGTCAGCTTGCCGTGGCCAGGGCGCGCCAGCGGGTGGTGCTTGGGCACGATGACCTGGCGGTGCCAGCGATAGACGGGCAGCAGCACGAGCTCGGGAAACAGCGCTTCGGACCCGGTGGCGATGGCCAACTGAACGCGGTCGGAGGCCACCATCTCGGAAATCTGCTCGGACGTGCCCTGATGCAGGTGCAGGTCGACCTCGGGGTAGCGTTTACGGAAGGCCTGCACGACAGGCGGCAGCACGTAGCGCGCCTGCGTGTGCGTGGTGGCGATCGACAGCGTGCCGCGGGCGTCCTGGTTGAGGTCGGCGGCAACCGCCTTCAGGCTCTCGATCTCGGCAAGCGCACGACCGGCGAACTCCAGCACCCGCGTGCCTTCCGGCGTAATCCTCGCGAAGGCTCGGCCCTCGCGAACGAAGAGGTCGAAGCCCAGTTCCTTCTCGAGGGCCTTGAGCGCGCGGCTGATCGCGGGCTGGGACGTACCAAGCGCTGCAGCCGCCTGCGTGACCGAAAGCCCGTGGCGCGCGATGGCGATGGCGTACTGGAGTTGATGGAAGTTCATGGGCCGTCCTGTCCGTGGATTTCTATCATAACTGATCTGTTATCAAGCCATGCCCGGCCCGCAGATGATCTACCCCCGGTCATCGCCGAGGCTTAGAGTCGCCACCCCACCCCGTCCGCCGGGAGAGAAGAACCATGATCCACGACAGCATCCTCGGGACGATCGGCCGCACACCCATCGTGAAGCTCCAGCGGCTCGCGCCACCGGACGTGTCCGTCTACGTGAAGTGCGAATTCTTCAACCCGGCGTCCTCGGTCAAGGATCGCCTGGCCATCTCAATCATCGAAGACGCGGAGCGCAGCGGCGCCCTGAAGCCGGGCCAGACAGTGGTGGAAGCCACCTCGGGCAACACCGGCATCGCGCTGGCCATGGTCTGCGCCGCGAAGGGCTATCCCTTCGTCGCCGTGATGGTCGAAACGTTCTCCGTCGAGCGCCGCAAGCTGATGCGCCTGCTGGGCGCGAAAGTCATCCTGACACCGGCCGCCGAGCGGGGCACAGGCATGGTCCGCAAGGCCGAGGAACTCGCCGCCAAGCACGGCTGGTTCCTCGCGCGCCAGTTCGAAAACGCGGCGAACCCGGCCTACCACCGCAGCACGACGGGCCCCGAAATTCTCAGTGATTTCGCCGGCCGCCGGCTCGATTACTTCGTCACCGGCTGGGGCACGGGCGGCACCATGACGGGCGTCGGCGAGATGCTGAAGCTCGCGCGTCCCGACGTGAAGGTGATCGCCGTGGAGCCTGAAAACGCCTCGCTGCTGGCCGGCAAGCCGTTCAGCCCGCACAAGATCCAGGGCTGGACGCCGGACTTCGTGCCGAAGGTGCTGAACCGCGGCGTGGCCGATCGCATCGTGACCATCAGCGACATTGACGCCATCAACACGGCGCGCGACCTCGCCAGCCGTGAAGGCTTCATCTGCGGCATCTCTTCCGGTGCCGGCATCGGCGCCGCCCTGAAGCTCGCGCAGGAGGTGCCCGCCGGTACGTCGATCCTCGCAGTGGCCACGGACACGGGCGAGCGCTACCTGTCGACGGCACTGTTCGAAGGGATCGCCGACGGTTCGGATACGGAACCCTGAGCGCGACCCCGTTTTGAAATCTTCAGTCCTTGAAGCCGACGACACGGCGGTGAGCGCGTCCGGAACGGCCGCGCTGCCGAATCCGTTCGCCCTGTGGCGCGGCGGCTCCCTGCCCGATGCCGTGATCGCCTATGAAAGCTGGGGTCGGCTCAACGCCGACCGAAGCAACGCGATCCTGCTGTTCACCGGCCTGTCGCCGAGCGCGCATGCCGCGTCGAACTCGGAAAACCCGGACCCGGGCTGGTGGGAAAAGATGATCGGCCCGGGCCGCGCGATCGACACGGACCACTGGTTCGTGGTGTGCGTGAACTCTCTGGGCAGTTGCTTCGGCTCGACTGGGCCAGCCTCGATCAACCCCGAGACGGGCAAGGCCTGGCGCCTGGAATTTCCCGAAATCGCGGTCGAGGACATCGCTCGCGCCGGCTGGGAAGCCGCGCGTTCGCTGGGCATCGAGCAACTCGACACGGTGATGGGGCCCTCGCTGGGCGGCATGGTGGTCTGCGCCTTTACGGCCTGCCTGCCGGGTAAGGCGCGGCGCTTCGTCAGCATCTCCGGCTCTTCGGCAGCATCGCCTTTCGCCATCGCCCTGCGCTCCGTGCAGCGCGAGGCAGTGATGACCGACCCGGACTGGCGCAACGGCCAGTACGCAAGCACCTTGCAAGGCCCGCGCGCGGGCATGCGCATCGCGCGCAAGCTGGGCACGATCACCTACCGCTCGGCCGACGAGTGGCGCAGCCGCTTCGCGCGTTCGGGGCTCACGGAGCAGGGCATCCGCGCCGTCCAGAATGCCAAGGGCCGCGTGCCGGAGAGTTTCTCGCCGCGCTTCGCAGTCGAGGGCTATCTCGAGGCGCAGGCCGAACGCTTCGTCCGCATCTTCGATCCCAACTGCTACCTGTACCTGTCGCGCGCCATGGACTGTTTCGACATTGCCGACCACGGCGATCCGGCTGAAGTCTTCGCCCGCGCGGGCTATGAGTCGGCGCTGGTCATCGGCGTGGAATCGGACTTCCTCTTCGCGATCGACGAGCAAGCCGCCATTGCCGAGGGTCTGCAGCGCGGCGGCATCAAGACGGAATTCGCTCGCCTGCCCTGCGTGGAAGGCCATGACGCGTTTCTGGTCGACTTGCCGCGTTTCGACGCGGCGATCCGCGGTTTCCTGAGCCGCTGACGCCATCAGGTGCGACAGTGGCGCCTCATGCGTGGCGCCCTGCTTCTTCTGCTCTTCCTGCCCGCGATGGCACCGGGCGAAAACCCGCCACGCCTGCGCATCGCCACCTGGAACCTCGAGTGGCTCGTTTCGCCGGCAACCGCACATGCCGCACGCCTGGGTTGCCGCGAGGGCAAGCGCACCTCGCTGCCTTGTGACGTGGCCTTCACTGGCGCGCGCAGCAGCCCGGATTTCGCCCGGCTTGCGGCTTATGCCCGCGATCTCGACGCCGATGTCGTTGCCTTCCAGGAAGTGGAGGACGTGGACACTGCCGCCCGGATCTTTGCTGGCTACCGCTTCTGCCTGTCCGGGCGACGCCTGACGCAGAACCTGGGCTTCGCCGTGCGCAAGGGCATCGCGTTTCGATGCGGCCCCGACCTCGAAAGCCTTGCGGTGTCGGGGACCGCACGACCTGGCGTGACGATGGTCCTGGATCCCGGCGGACCGCGTGAACTGTATCTGCTGACGGTGCACCTGAAATCAGGCTGTGCGGACGCACCGCTCGATTCAAGCCGACCAGCCTGCAGCCTGCTGGCCTCGCAGTTGCCTCGCGTCGGTGCCTGGATGAACCAAGAATCCCGTGCAGGCCATCGGCACGTCGTGCTCGGCGATTTCAACCGCGCGTGGGAAAGCGCGGGGCCAACCGCCGCGATCGCGCCCACCGACGACGCCACGCTTCAGCTAGACGATCCGGGCGACAGCGCAGGTTTTCGCAGCTGCTACAGCGGGCAGGGTTTCACTCGCTACATCGACCACTTGCTGGTCGGCCGGGGCGCCGGCCTGGGCATCGTGCCGGGCAGCTTCTTCCGGGTCCGGTTTGAGCCGGCTGACGTGCGCCGATACCGGCTGTCGGACCATTGCCCGACCGGAGTCGTGCTGCAGTTCACAGCACGGAGCTCCCGTGCAGCGCCTTGAACGAGGTCAGCATTAGCATCGGGGAATGGACCGCAGAGATTCGGATCGGCACCCGACACGCACCGTCGTGTATCTCAGCTTGCCCCATGGCGGGCGACAGGTCTGCAAGGCCGTCAATCTCAGCGCGTCCGGGGTGTTCCTCAAGGGCGCCAGCATGGGACTGCGGCAAGGACAACGCGTGGAACTCGCCTTTGCCGTGGATTTCGGTACGGTCACCCGGCTGCACCGCAGGCAAGCCGTGGTCGCCCATGTGTCCGAGGGTGGTACCGGGCTCGTGATGGACGCGTACGCGGTAACCTAGGACCGTGAGCGCCCGTCCCATCAACCTGATCGTCGTCGACGACCACCAGCTGGTTCGCGCCGGACTGCGGCAAACCCTGGGCGGTGAACGGGACCTGTGCATCCGGCTGGAATGCCAGTCCGGCCGGGAAGCGCTGGACGGCCTGCGCCACCACCCCTGTGACGTCCTGCTGCTCGACATCTCCCTGCCCGACATGTCGGGCCTGGAAGTGCTGGCCAAGGTCCGCCAGCATCATGAGCGCACCGCCGTGTTGGTGATTTCCGGCTTTCCGGAGACCCAGTTCGGCATCAACGTGCTCAGGGCCGGCGCCAGCGGCTATGTCTGCAAGACCGTGGACTCGTCAGAATTGCTGCGCGCCGTGCGCACCGTCGCGCGAGGCCATCGATATCTCGGCCCTGACCTCGCGGATCTGCTGGTGAGCGGGCTGGACGGACCGGGAGATGGCCCCCGGCATTCGGCACTGTCGGAGCGGGAATTCCAGGTGTTCTGCCGTCTGGCGAAAGGTGATGCGCCCGGGGAAATCGCCCGCCAGCTTGGGCTGAGCGCGAAGACCATCAGCACCTACCGCTCGCGCATCCTCGAGAAGATGAGGTTCCGCAGTAACGCGGACCTGACGACCTACGCGCTGCAGAACGAGCTCATTTCGAACTAACGCAGGGGAACCGCCGCCTCCACGACCAGGCTGGTGCCCTCCATTCGACCCTCAAGACTGCCCCCATGCCGGGCGATCCAACGGGCCAAAACACCAAGGAACGGTGCATTCGACCTCGCAGCAGGTACGGCTTCCGCACCGATGACCACGCGGTACTGACCTGCGTCCGAAGACACCTTGAGGCGTACGGCGCTCGGCGAATCACGCAACGCAAGCGCCAATACCGACTCGCCTATCCGGTAAAGCACGATGCCGGCTGTCGGCGCTGGGAAAGGCAGTCCAAATGGCGCATCACAATGGAAAGGCACGCCGGCTGACTGGCAGTTCGTCTCGAAATAAGAAACCAGCGCGGAACCTGGGCCGAAGTGGTCCAGCATGCCCGGCCTCAGTGCCTCGACGATGCGCTGCTTGATGGCCAGCGCCTCAGCCAGTTGAGAATCAATCCGGGCAAGAGGCCCTTGATCCGGCGTGGTGTCGAGTGTCGCAAGGATCATCCGCGCGGCAGTCAAAAGTCCGCCCAATTCGCCATGCAGCTGTCGAGCTTGTTCCCCGCGGAGCGTCTCCACGGCATCCAGATGGGCGGCCAGGTCAGCATCCATATCCGTCACCTAAAGCTGCGAATGCAGCGTTCGCGCCAGTGCATCCAGAGCGCGCTGCGCCCAGGGCCTGCGGCGCCAGTCTTCCCACTGGATCCGGCAGCTCCGTGCCAGATCCGTCTCGAATTGACGACCCTCGATATCCGCCAGCCTCCCACTGAACACGTTGAGGTTGGCCTCGTCGTTCAGGTGGAAGGA
>CANGMU010000113.1 GCA_947454665.1 Pseudomonadota bacterium
GCCCTTGAGTTGGTGCGGCACCTCGCCTTCGACAGGCAGGTCCGGGACCTGGCCCTGGTAGCGGCCTGGCGCGGCCGGGTTCAGGTAATAGTTCGTATCGGTCTGGAAATGGGCCATGACGTTCTCCCCCTGCAAAGACAGGAGGAGATTGTTGCGATCGCAACCTAGACGCGCGATACGGAAAAGCCGCAGCCGCCTGCGGCCTTGCCGGATTTACCGACCCCAGAGCCTCTTCGACGCGATGCGCGCGCCTTCGACCAGCGCCGCCATCTTCATGTAGGCAATGTCCGGCTCGACCGGACCAAAGCCCGCGAAGGTGCCGAAGCCGCAATCCGTGCCGGCCACGACGCGTTCCTTACCGACCACCGACGCGAATTTCTCGAGCCGTTCTGCCACCAGCAGCGGGTGCTCGACATAGTTCGTGGTCGTGCTCAGCACGCCCGGGATCAGCACCTTCTCGTCAGGGACCTTCACGTCCTTGAACACGATCCACTCGTGCGCATGGCGCGGGTTGGCGGCTTCGAAGAGCAGGCCGTCCGCCCTTGCCTTCAGGACGACCGGCAGCAAACGCTCCATCGGCACGTCGTGGTGATGAGGGCCTTCGTAATTGCCCCAGCACACGTGCATGCGCACCTTGCTCGACGGCACGTTGCGCAGCGCATGGTTAAGCACCTCGATGTGCCGCGCAGCCAGCGAGAGGAATTCCTCGACCGTGTTGTGGCGGTACATCGTGTGTCGACCCATGCCGAGATCCGGCGCGTCGATCTGCACCAGCAGGCCTGCCTGCGTGATGCCTTCGTATTCGATGCGCAGCGCCTCGGCGAGCGCTTCGAGGTAGGCATCCTGCGTCGGGTAATGGTCGTTGGGCTGGAACAGCGCGATCGTGCCGGGCGAGGCCGCGTTGATGAAGGCTTCCACCGGCTTCGAGGCCGCGGCGGCGGCCTTGAGGTTCGCGATGTCGGCGTTCATCGGACCGAGGTTCTTCACCGCGATGTCGGCGACGCACTTGGGCCGGCGGTATTTCGCCGTCGAACCGCCCGCAGCCAGCTTCTTCAGCAGGCCCGGGAACTCGACCAGGTCTTGTCCCGGCTCGCGCGGAGTATCGCCGTCGAAGCCGGTAAAGCGATCCGCGATGTAGGTCGCGTAGCTGATCTTGCTCATCTCGCCGTCACTGACGACGTCGATGCCCGTCTCGACCTGGCGCTTGACCACGGCCGCCACGGCATCGGTGATGACCTGATCCGCCGCTGCGACGTCCGTGATCGTGCCCTGCTCGCGCCCGAAGAGCACGTCGGTGACCGCCTGCGATCGGGGCAGGCTGCCGACGTGCGTCGTCAGGATCCGTTCGTTGCTACGCTGCATGGTCGATCAACGGAACATGTTGTTGGAGGTGTGGTCGCCGCCGAGCCAGCGCTTGAGCTCCGTGTGCGCGTCCTTCAGGCGGATCGCGTTGATCTTTTCTGCATCCGGGTGGTCGTGCGTGAACTCGAGAATCAGGCCGTTGGGATCGTTGACGTAGACCGAGCGGCAATAGCCGTGCTCGAGGACGTAGGTTTCCTTGATGCCATGCTCGGCGATGCGCTGCTCGATGCCCGCCTGGGTCTCCGCATCGACGTTCAACGCAATGTGGTTGAACGGCGACGACGGGATCTTGGGGCCGAACAGCGCCGCATCCCGCTCGTTGGCGAACTGGAAGAACGCCAGCGCGCCGCCATCACCAATGGCGAAGAAGCAATGGCAGTACGTGCGCAGCTCGCCGAAGAGCTCGTCCGTCTCGCACCACGTGGCGACCAGCGGTAACCCGATGACGTCCTCATAGAACTGGCGGGTGGCCTCCAGGTCGCGCGTCACGTAAGCCGTGTGGTGCAGGCGCGAGGGCAACTTTGCGGTGGCGGACATGTTCGTTCTCCTCAGAACTTATAGCTGTATTCGATGCCGTAGCGCCGCGCGTCAGCGGGCAACCGGCCGGCCGTGCCGGGCGCGGGCGAGCTTGGCGCCATCGACCATGGCCTTGAGCTTGCCGAATGCGATTTCGCGCGGGAGATACTTCATGCCGCAGTCCGGCGCGATGATGACGTCAGCCGGGTCGATGTAGGGCAGCGCCCGTTCGATGCGTGCCGCGACCGTCTCGGCCGTTTCCACGGCGGGATCGGACAGGTCGATCACGCCCAGGATGATCTTCTTGCCCTTGAGCTGCGTGAGGATCGAGCAGTCGAGGTTCGACTGCGCCGTTTCCAGCGAGATCATGTGGCAGCCGCAGCCCTTGAACTCCGGCAGGAAGTCATAGCCTGCCGGGCGTGCATGGATGATGGCCGCGTAGCCGAAGCAGATGTGCACGGCGATCTGGCCCTGCACGCCTTCCAGCGCGCGGTTCAACGCGTCCACGCCCCAGGCGCGCGCTTCGTCCGGTCGGGCCTGCATGTAAGGCTCGTCGATCTGCACGATGTCGGCGCCGGCGGCAAACAGGTCACGCAGCTCTTCGTTCAAGGCCGCGGCGTAATCCATGGCCGCCAACTGGCGGCTGCCACCGTAATGGTCGATCTGCGCCTGCTGGGCCATCGTGAAGGGGCCCGGCACGGTGAACTTCACCGGCTTGTTCGTGTGGGCCTTCAGGAACTCAAGGTCGCGCACGCCGACGGCATGCCGGCGACGGATCGGTCCGACCACGCGCGGCACCGGGTTCGGGTGGCCGCTGCGATCCAGCGCCTCGCCCGGATTGTCGAGGTCAACGCCGTCCAGCGCGGTGGCGAAATGGTTGGAGTAGCTTTCGCGACGGATCTCGCCGTCACCGATGATGTCGATGCCCGCCATTTCCTGCATGGCGATGGCGACGATCGTCGCGTCATCCTGGGCTTCCGCGAGGTATTCAGCCGGGATGCGCCAGAGCTCCTTCGCACGCACGCGCGGCGGGAATCGCCCGGCAAGCTTCTTGCGATCAATCAGCCATTCCGGCTGCGGGGTGCTGCCAACAATCGTCGTCGGGAACAACATCGTTTTTATACTCCTGGCCACTTTTCGCCACGGGCAAGCGCCGCGCGGATCGCGGCGCCCTGTTCATCGATCATCGGCGCCGAGCGCACGGAAGCCGCACGCTCACCGGCGAACTGTACGGCTGGTCGAACCGCATGGGTGGCGCCGTGCGGGTTTTCGACCGGCACGAACAGACCCATGTGGATCGCCTGGGGATCCGCGACGACTTCATCGACGCGGTTGATGGGGGCAAACGGCACGTCGCTGGAACCCAGCCGCTCCACCCAATACGACGCGGGCTGACGACGGAACGCCGCATCCAGGGCTGCGCCGAGCTCGGTGTAATGCTCGATGCGCGACAGGCGATTGGCGAAGCGCGGATCGCCGGCGATGCCCGGGTCCTCGATCGCGGCGAGCAGGCCGGTCCAGAATTTCTCGATCGACGAAAGATGGATCGCGATCAGGCGGTCATCCGCCGTGTGCAGGATGTGCGCCTGCGCGAGCTTCGGCCGGTCACTGGACTTGGGAATGGCACCCAACGCGAAGAAGGCTGCATAGGGCTCGACCGCGAAGTGCGACATGGCCTCGAGCATGGACACCTCGACGAGCGTGCCCTGCCCTGTCCGCCCTCGCTGCACCAGCGCACCCAGTACGCCATAGGCCGCATAGATGCCCGTGATGGCATCGGCGAGCGCCGGACCCAGGAAACGCGGGCGGTCCACATCGACAACGACGCTCAGGAAGCCGCTCAGGGCCTGGGCGACCGAGTCATAGCTCGGCCGGCCGACATAGGGACCTGTCGAACCAAAACCGCTGATCGAGCAGTACACGAGCCGCGGGTTGATCTCCTGCAGCCGCTTCGCGCCGGCGCCCAGTCGGTCGGCCGTGCCTGGACGGAAGTTCTGGATGAAGACGTCGGCCTCTGCAATCAGCCCATCGAAGATCGCGCGGTCCGCGTCAGTCTTCATGTCCAGCGCGAGGCTGCGCTTGTTGCGGTTGTAAGCCTGGAAGTGCGGCGAGTAGTTGCTGCCCTGGTAGGAGCGATACGGGTCACCGTCCGGACTTTCAACCTTGATCACGTCGGCGCCCAGGTCGGCCAGCATCATGCCGGCGCAGGGACCGGTGATGAAGGTGCCTTGCTCAACGACACGGATGCCCTTCAGCACCCCGGAAAGCGTGGAGTTCATGTCTTATTCCCCCGGCACGAAGCCCGCGGGGGACTCGCCGTCATAACCAATGGCATTTTCGGCCGCGTGGGACATCACGAAGCCGATCGGGCGCAGCTGCTCTTCGAGCAGGTGCGCGATGAGACCCGCAGTGCGGGCCAGCAGCGGTACGCCCTTCAGCGCGCCCAGCGGGAAACCCGCATCGAGCAGCACGGAAGGAATCGCACCGGACACGTTCATGGCCAAGGCCTTGCCAACGATCTGCGGGATATGGCGTTCGACGGCCAGTGCAACCTCCACATGCCGACCGGCGGTTCCCGAGTCGCGGGAGATCTGCAGCAGCTTCTGTGCGCGCGGATCGGCGCCCTTGTGCAGCGGATGGCCATAACCCGGAATGGCACGCTTGACGGCGCGGTAGTCGCGCAGCACCTGAGCCGCCGCGTCGTCGATCGACAGGTTCGCGCCGTCGGCCTTGGCAAGGATTTCGGCGAAGAAACGGCCGGCAGCCTCGCTGGAGCCCAGCACCACCGAGCCGCAACCGAGGATGCCCGCGGCGACGGCGCCCTGCATCGCTTCAGGTGCCGCAGCCAGCGTCATGCGGCTGGCCTGCACGCTGGGCACGAGTCCGTGTTCGGCGATGGCCACCAGGGTGGCGTCGAGCACGCGACGCTGATCCTGCGTGGGCAGCTTGCCGGTGACGAGCAACCAGAAATGTTCCGTGAAATCGACCGCACCGATGAGGTCATTCACCAGGTCGCGTCCGCGGACGACGATCGTTTCGGCATTGGAGGCGGATATGGCCGTCGTACGATGGGCCTGCGAACCGATCTTCATCCTGCTGGAGTCCCCGTCTTGAATACTTCGTTGTGATTGGGCAGCGAAGTGTGCTTCGCTAGCCGAAAAGAATGGTGGCCCCCGCGCAGCGGGAACGCAAGCACCACCCCGACCCAACTTTGCAGATCGCGGCACCATGCCTTCACATCACGGAAACAGCGCATTCGAAGGCCACATGGACCTGCGCGGGACCCGCCTGTACTACCGGCTTGCCGGTAGCGGTCCGGCCCTGCTCCTGTTGCACGGCTGGGCACTGGACGGGGCAATGTGGCGGGGTTTGCAGGACCGCCTTGCGCGGGACTTCAGCGTGCTGGTCGTGGACCGGCGTGGCTATGGCCGTTCGACCGGACAGCCGTCCATCGAACGCGAGGTCGGGGACCTGAGGGTCCTGTGTCAGCGACTGGGCTTGCGCAACATCGCCGTGCTCGGCATGTCGCAGGCGGCTCGCGTGGCCTTGCGCCTCGCCCTGAGTCGGTCCTTGCGCGTGTCCTGCCTCGTGCTCGACGGACCGCCAGGACCGACACGCGGTGAAACTGAGCCTGCCACCGAGGATCCGCCACTCACACAGTATCGGAGACTCCTGACGGAACGGGGACTGGGCGCATTCCGCAAGGCCTGGCGGGCGCATCCTTTGCTGGCCCTGCACACGGCCGGACGCCGCACGCGTGCCCTCGTCGACGACATCGGGCGCCGCTATACCGGTCTGGATCTGAGGCGAAACCGTCGCAGCGATTCGATCCGAAGGCCCGTTAACCTGTCGCGGATCCGGCCTCCCACCCTTGTGCTCTGCGGAGCGAAGGATCTGCCCGCTCGCCAGCAGGAGGCGGCGGACCTCGCGCAACGATTGCCAAGGTCACGCCTCATCCGGTTGCCCGGGTCCGGCCATCTGCCGAACCTGGACGTTCCCCTGCGTTACGAGCAGGCCTTGCGGGGCTTCCTGCGGCGTTATGCCTTGCGGAGCCGGAAGTCGTAACGACAGGTGTAGTACGGCACGTCCATCGACGTGCCATCCGGTGCCACGCCCGCTTCGTGCCGGTCATAACCCGCGATCAGCGATTCCTTCACGCCGAACACCGCATCCGAATCCAGGTATTCACTGCCCGCGGCGAACAGGTGCGTCGTCACCGGGTGGTGGCCGTCCGCTGACACGATCATGTGGATATGGCCGGGCCTGAAGGGATGGCGACCCATGGCGCGCAGCATGTCGCCGACAGGGCCGTCATCGGGAACCGGATAGAACAGCGGACGGATCGAGCGGAACCAGTACCGGCCTTCGGCATCCGTGCGGATGCGGCCACGGGCCTTCATGCCCGTGTCGCCTTCCATCTGCATGTCATAGGTGCCTTCGCCGTCACCCGACCAGACATCGAGCAGCGCATTGGCAATCGGCGCGCCATCGCTGCTCAGCACGCGGCCGGAATAGAACGTCGGCTCGCCCTTCACGCCCTCGGCCAGGTTCGCGCCGTTGGGAAACTCCGGGGCGCCTTCCCAGTAATACGGGCCCAGCACGGTGGACTCCGCCGTGCCGTCGATCGACGGATGGTTGATCGTGATGACGAGGATGGACACGCCCAGCGTATCGGACAGCAGGATGAATTCCTGGCGCTTCGGCGTGACCGTCTGGCCGACTGCCGTCAGGAACTCGATGGCCTTGATCCATTCCGCTTCGGTCAGGCGCACGTCGCGCACGAAGTCGTGCAAGTGCGTGACCAGCGAGGTCATGACCTGTTTGAACCGCGCATCCGGCGCATCCTTGAGGCGATCGATCACGGCCTGCGTGATCGAGAGTTCGGTGACTTCCCGCATTGACGTTCCCCCGTTTAAGGCGGACGAGCATACGATGGCGCGAGATGAATCGCTAAGGCCTCATTTGAAAAGATCCTTCACGACATACGCGGCCACCGCCTGAATCTGTTCGGCTGAAAGTGCTGCGCCGAAGGGCGGCATGTTGTTCTTGCCCTCCTTCACCGTTTGCATCACCAGTGCGACATCGGTGACCTTGTTCAACGGCGCCCCGCCCCCGTGCCCACCTTTGCCGTCGGCGCCATGACAGGGCAGGCAGGCCTGCTGGAAGATCTGCGCACCGGATGCTGCACCGGTTCTGGCCGGCGCCTGCGCCGTCGCGGTCACAGCTGGCGCTGTGGCCGGACGGGCCTCCGTGTCACGCTCCTTGGCGGGCGGCAGCGTGCCGTCAAGACTGAACAGCCAGACGCTGTCGCCCTTTGCGGTCCCGGCCAGCACGCTGCCTGCTGAATAAGCGACGACGTACTGCTTGCCGCCATGCTCGAAGACGCTCGGGACGGCGTTCATGCCGGCGCCGGTCTGGAACTGCCAGAGCATCCTGCCGTTGTCCGA
>CANGMU010000114.1 GCA_947454665.1 Pseudomonadota bacterium
GGAGGCTCGTGCCGACATAGACCGTATCGGCCGTGAAGGTCTTCGAGGCAACGTCGAAAACACCACTCGCCAGCGTGACGGTATCCGCCGCGACCGCAGCGAGGGCCGTAAGGCCGGCCGAACCAGTCGAGGACGCGCCGTTGATCTGGAAGACCGTCGTCGACGTGGTCTTCACGGTCATGTCGCCATGCGAACCCGAACGCTTGAAGAAGGGACGGACCTTGATCATGTAGCTCGATGCGGCGCTATCGACGCTGACAAGACCGCCGCGCAGGCTCAGCGACTTCGTCGCGTCCGGCACGATGCTCGCGGCAAGCGTCGGGTTCACCGTCACCGTCACGGCGCTGGCGGCCGTGCTGCCAGTGATGTTCGCCGCGGTCGGCGAGAGCGTGTTCGACAGCGACAGCGTGAAGTCCAGGGCCAGGTGCGAGACCGTGCCCTTGTTCACGACCAGCGGCTGGCCGGCCGGCAGCGTGAGCGCCATCGTGATCGGCGTCGAGCCGATGGCCGGCGTGCCCGAGGCAGAGCCGTTCAGGAGGTTCGCGGTCGGCACCGTGATGCTGCCGCCTGCGCCGTTGTCCAGGATGACCGAGGCACTGCTGTAGTCGAGCGTGATCGAGGCGGCGGTATAAGTGCCTGCCGGCACCTGGGCCGCGCTGACGATTTCAGACAGGTTCACCAGCTGGGCGAAGTCGACCTGCGTCGAGGCAGGCAGGGTTTCGACGGCCGTGCCATCGGCTTTCTTCAGCTGGATGGACGTGACGTTGACGACGTAGTGCTGGAAGTCACCGGCCGCGTCGGTCAGCGACACGACAGCGGTGCCGGTCGAGGCGGCCTGCACGGTACCGCCGCTCGTGCCGGAGGCACCGGACGTCGACCCGCCGCCACCGCAGGCGGCCAACGCCGCGAGGGACAGCCCAAGCAGGGCGTTACGCATCTTGGACTTGGACATGGATGCTCCTTCGTGAACCAGACTCGATGAACGGATGATGCCGCGTGCGGTTGACAGTGGGAATGTCCGGAATCGGCGACAGTTCTCAGTTCCGACACGTCGCGTTCCCGTCGGCGCCCCAAGCCGTCGGGTTGACCCCGGCGTCGGTGGTCCAGTAGCGTTCGCGCCAGGTACGAGGTTCCCGCAAGGGATTCAAAGGGAACGCGGTGCAAGACCGCGGCTGCCCCCGCAACTGTGACCGGCGAGCGATCCGTCCAGTACGCCACTGGGCCTGCAAGGGCCTGGGAAGGCGGACGGAGCGCGCATGAGCCGGCAGCCAGGAAACCTGCCCCGTACCGTCGTCCTGCTACCGGTCGGGGTGTACCGGAGGCTGCGGTTTTTCCGTGGTGGCGACAGGGAACGTGTCGTCAATTCGAATCGGAGAACCGTATGCGCAGCATCCGCGCCGGCGCGGCTTTGCCCGCACTTGTTTCGCTTTCCTCGCTCACCCTCCTTGCGCAAACTGCGCTGGCCAACGATGGCGACGAGGGCCTGGAAGCCGTCGTCGTGACGGCCACGCGCACGGCTCAGCCGCGTCGACTGACCGGCGAATCCGTCACCGTGCTGACTGCCGCGGACCTCAGCCTCGCGCAGGCGACCGGCCTCGACGATGTGTTGCGGCAGACGCCCGGGCTGACGATCGTGCGCAACGGCGGCACCGGCCAGCCTGCTGCGATAGGCCTGCGCGGCGCGCTGGCGGGCCAGACGGTGCTGCTGATCGACGGGATCCGGCTCAACGATCCTGGCAGCCCGGACGGCGCCGTGCTGCTGTCGGACGTGCTGGCCGACCGGCTGGATCGTGTCGAAGTGCTGCGCGGTCCGCAGAGCACGCTGTACGGCAGCGATGCGATGGGTGGCGTGGTGAACCTGATGACCGCGCGCGGTGGCGCCTCGGCCTTCGGCCCTTCCGCCCTCGTCGAGGCCGGCTCGCTCGGCCACTGGCATGCGACGCTGGCTGCCCGCGGCACGACGGGTGCGCTGTCCTATGGCGTCACGCTGGGCGCACTGCGCACGAACAGTATCTCCGCCGCCGACGCGCGCGATGGCAACCGAGAGCGCGATGGCTATCGCCACGATGGCGCCACGGTGAACCTGCGCTGGCAGGCCAGCGACACACTCTCCTTCGATGCACGCGGCTATGCGACCGATTCGAAAGTCGGCTTCGATGGCTATCCGCCGCCGGACTACCGCTTCCAGGATTCGGCCGACCACGGCGAGAACCAACTGTTCGCGGGCCATGTCGGTGCGAACCTGTCGCTGCTGGATGGCCGACTGCGGCAGCGCCTGTCGCTGCTGCGCTCGTCGAGCGATCGCCGCCTGGTCGATCCGACGCAGCAGGTTGCGGCCACCTTCATCGGCCAGGGCCATGCCGAGCGCATTGAATATCAGGGCAGCTACGACTTCACGCCGGACGAGCAACTGGTGTTCGGCGCGGAAAGCCAGCGCAGCGCGATACGCGCCCTGAATCCCAGCGATTGGGATCCGACGCCGCAGGCAACGCGGGGCGATGCGCGCATCACCGGCTATTTCCTGCAGGCGCAGACGACGCTGGCCCGGCAGCTGACGCTGACTGGTGGACTGCGACGCGACGAGAACGCTGCCTTCGGCACGCATGATTCCGTGAAGCTCGCCGCCGCGTGGCGACTGCCGGCAACGGGCACCGTGCTGCATGCGAACTATGGTGATGGCTTCAAGGCGCCGAGCCTGTACGAGCTGTATTCGGAGTATTCGAATCCGACACGCTCGCTGTCTCCGGAGTCGGCCCGCGGCTGGGAAGCCGGCATCGAACAGCCGATCGGCGACATTGGCCAGGTCGGGCTCACGGGCTTCGAGCGCCGCACGCGCGACCAGATCGACTTCTTCGACTGCTATGGCCTGCAGACCGTCGCCTGCACGACGCGTCCCTATGGCTATTACGAGAACCTCGCGCGGTCACGCTCACGCGGACTGGAATTCGAATTCCTGCTGAAGCTGCCTGCCACGTTGTCACTGGGCGGCAATGCCACGCTGCTTGCAGCGCGCGATGAGATCACGGGCGGGGACCTGCCGCGCCGACCGCGGCATACCGCGAACCTGAACGTGAGTGCGCAACCCTTGCGCGGCGTGGAAGTGGGTGCGAGCTGGCATTACACCGGCCCTCGCCTGGACAGCGCCTGGGCGATGAAGCCGATGCCGGGATTCAGCCTGGTGGACCTGCGCGGCAGCTGGCAGCTGACGGATTCGGTGACGCTGGTCGCGCGGATCGAAAATGCCCTGGACCTGCGGTATTCGCCGGTCCAGGGCTATGGGGCCCTGCCACGCACCGGAACCCTGGGCTTGCGCTGGGTTCCGGCCCGCTGACAGGCGCGCCTTACTTGCCGCTGTAGGAAATGCGGTAGATGAGGTTGGCACCGTCATCGCTGAGGAGCATCGAGCCGTCCTTCGCGATGACGTTGCTGACCGGGCGACCCCAGGCATCGCCGTCGTTGACGATGAAGCCCGTGAGGAAGTCCTCGTACTCACCCGTCGGCACGCCATCCTTCATCAGCACGCGCACGATCTTGTGGCCCGTGCGGAAGGCGCGGTTCCAGGAGCCGTGCAGCACGGCGAAGCCATCGCCCTGATACTGCTTCGGGAACACCGAGGCACCGCTGATGGCCGTGTAGAACTGCAGCGCCACCGACGCCGAGTGCGCCTGGTAAGGCACATCCGGCAGCACGGCCTTGCCCTTGAGATCCGGCCGCTCACCCTTGTGCCGCGGGTCCTCGTTGCTGCCCATGAAGTACCAGGGCCAGCCATAGAACTGCCCCGCCTTCACGCGCGTGGAATAGTCCGGCACGAGATCGTCGCCGAGCAGGTCGCGCTCGTTCGTCGTGCACCAGACATCGCCCTTGGCCGGCTGCACGGTCAGCGCCACGCAGTTGCGGATGCCCGTGGCCAGCAGCTTCGGCTTGCCCGGCTTGGCCGCATCGAACATGAGCACGGCGGCACGGTTCGTCTCGCTGCCCCACGCGGCGCCCAACATCGTGTCCTTCTCGAAGGACTGCGCTTCGGCAACCGTCTTCTGCGGGATCTGCTCGGCGACGTTCGATTCCGAACCGACCGACACATAGAGCGTCTTGCCGTCGAGCGAGAACGCGAGGTCACGCGTGTAGTGGCCACTGGCCTTGCTCGGGTACAGCTCGGCGATCACCACCTCGGGCACGCCCGCGGCCACGGTCGCACCGGGCGTGTAGGCATAGCGCACGACGCGGTTCATTTCCGCCACGTACAGCCACTTCGGATTGGCAGCCGGCTGGAAGGCCATGCCGAACGGCAGGTTCAGGCCCTGCGCAAAGGTGAAGGTCTTCTCGACCTTCGAGCCATCGGCCGAGGGCCGCAGCACGGTGATCTTGTTCGCCGTCGTCTGCGCGAGGAACACATCGCCGTTCGGAGCGATGCGCATGTTGCGCGCGCCGGCGAGGTCCTTGGCGAACAGCTCGACCTTGAAGCCCGCGGGGACTTTCAGTTCCGCACCCGCCGGTTTGTCGACGAGCTTGGGGAATTTCGCGCTCGACGGCGTATCGAAGGGCGCCGGCAGCTTCGCCAGGTCGATCCTGTGCTTGCGGCCCGGGGCATCCTTCTTCCAGTCCTGCTCACCCTTCGGCGGCGGCGCATTCGGATCCTGCGGCGGCGGCACGAAACCGCCACGCGCCGGCACGTCCTTGAAGCTGCCGTCGTTCAAGGCCTGGAAGTACGCGATCACATTCGCACGGTCCGTCGCATCGGCGATGGGAATGACCATCGCGGAACCGGGGACGACCTGCGTCGGGGCCGCGAGGAAGCGATCCAGCGTCGCCGCATCCCAGCTGAGCTTGGAGGCCTTTAGGGGCTTGGAATAGCTGAAGCCTTCGCTCGCTGCGGCCTTGCGACCGATCAGGCGATGCAGCGAGGGGCCCTGCGCACCACCACCATCGTTCGGCGCGGCGCTGTGGCACAGCGCGCACTGTGCCTGGAACACGGCCTTGCCGGCGGGCGCATCGGCAGCCAGGGCGGGGCCCGCGAGGACTGCCGCGGCCGCGGCAGCCAGGGAAAGGGGAATTCGCATGGATCGTGTCGTCCTTGTGTCTGTCGGCTGGAGCCTTTTATAGCACCGTCGCAGTATCCTCCCTCGGGCAGAACACCACTAGGCCGGGGGATTCCATGACGCTCGTCGTCCGCATGCATCAACAGGGGGGGCCCGACGTGCTCACCCTCGAAGACCTGACGCTGCCCGCACCCGCCGCCGGCGAGGTGAAGGTCCGCATCGAAGCCATCGGCCTCAACCGCTCCGAAGCGCTGTTCCGCTCGGGCCGCTATCCCATCAAACCGCCCCTGCCCTGCTTCGTCGGCTATGAAGCCGCCGGCGTGGTCGAGGCCGTGGGCCCCGGCGTCAGCGGTTTTGCGGCAGGCGACCGCGTGTGCGTGCTGCCTAACTTCCGGCTCGGCGATTACGGCGTGTACGGCGAACAGGCGATCGTGCCGGCCAGCAGCCTGATCGCCACGCCGCCGGGCCTTTCTCCCGAACAGGCTGCCGCCGTATGGATGCAGTACTTCACCGCCTGGGCGATCGTCGAGGCGGGCAAGGCCGGCGTCGGGGACGCCGTACTGATTCCCGCAGCCTCCAGCAGTGTCGGCCTCGCGGCAATCCAGATCGCCAACTGGGTGGGCGCGACACCGATCGCGCTGACGCGCAGCAGCGCGAAGGCCGATGCACTGCGCGCCCAGGGCGCGCGGCACGTGATCGCCACGACGGAAGTCGACCTCGCCGCGGAAGTGAAGCGGATCACCGGCGGTCGTGGCGCACAGGTCGCTTTTGATCCGGTGGGCGGCCCTTATGTCGGAACGCTGGCCGATGCGATGGGCGATGACGGCACGATCATCATCTATGGTTCGCTGAGCGGCGAGGCGACGCCCTACCCACACTGGCCTGCGGCGATGAAGTCACTGAGCCTGCGCGGCTGGGTCGCGTCCTACATCTGGAGCCACCCGCAGCGTTTTGAACGGGTGAGCCGGCTGATCCGCCAGGGCCTGGCGGAAGGCCACCTGAACCCCGTGATCGCAAAGACCTTCCCGCTGCGCGAGATCGCCGCCGCCCATGCTTATCTTGAATCCAATGCCCAGGTCGGCAAGGTCGTGGTGTCCGTATGAAGGCGCTGTTCATCGCGCTGGCCAGCATCGTGATGGCGACCGCACAGGCAGCGGATTGGCCCGGTTATGGCGGTGATGTCGGCGAACGCCACTACAGCCCGCTCGATGCGATCACGCCGGCGAACATCGCGCGGCTCAAGCCCGCCTGGTCCATGCCGCTGGACGTGCCGCGCGCGCACAGCGAGCCGATCGAAGTGGACGGCGTGGTGTATGTCGCCGCGGGCCTGAGCATCGTGCAGGCCTTCGACGCGAAGACCGGTCGCCGCCTGTGGCGCTATGACCCGGAAGCCGGCGTGGCCGCGGGCGGCAAGCTGCGCTTCACTTGGGGCATCCGCGGTCTCTCGCATGCCGACGGTCGCCTGTTCGTCGGCACGGCTGACGGCCGCCTGATTGCACTCGACGCGAAGCGGGGCCAACGCCTGTGGAGCGTGCAGACCACGATGGGGCCGGATGACGGGCGCTACATCACTGGAGCGCCGCGCGTGTTCCGCGGCAAGGTGCTCATCGGCCATGGCGGCGCGGACTTCGCGCCGGTGCGCGGCTATGTGACCTGCTATGACGCCGCCACCGGCAAGCAGCTGTGGCGCTTCTTCACGGTGCCGGGCGATCCGTCGAAGGGCGCCGAAGATGCCACGCAGGCGATGGCCGCCAAGACCTGGAGCGGCGAATGGTGGCGCCATGGGGGCGGCGGCACCGTGTGGAACGCGATGAGCTTCGATCCTGAACTGAACCGCGTCTACCTGGGCACTGGCAACGGTGCACCGTGGAACTGGAAGGTGCGCAACCCGGAAGGCCGCGACAACCTCTTCCTCGCGTCCATCGTCGCGCTCGACGCGGACACGGGCCGTTATGCCTGGCATTACCAGCAGAACCCGAACGAGGCCTGGGATTACAACTCGACGGCGGACATGCCGCTGGCCACGCTCACGATCGACGGCAAGCCGCGCAAGGTGATCATGCAGGCGCCGAAGAACGGCTTCTATTACGTGATCGATCGCGAGACCGGAAAGCTGCTCAGCGCGGAAAAGCTCGGCCGCGTGACCTGGGCCGAACGCATCGACCTGGCGACCGGCCGGCCCGTCGAGCGCGCCGGCATCCGTTACGAGAAGGGGCCGGTGTCGATCTATCCCGGCA
>CANGMU010000115.1 GCA_947454665.1 Pseudomonadota bacterium
GGTTGAGCAGCAGCTTGCGATTGCGGGTCGGGTCCGCGACGACGTGGGTCGAGGCCGAGTTCAGCGGTGAGAGGTGCGCGCCGACCAGGAAGGCTTCGCCGTTGCGGATGTGGACATAGGCCTCGGCAAGCTGCGCGCGGCCGGCTCGCATCGACTTGACCTCCCAGCCCTGCAGTGAGAGGCCCGCTTCGTAGCGTTTCTCGATGAAGTATTCGTACCGGGCCTTGCGGTTCTCGGCGATCAGCGGGCTGGACGTATCGTTGCGGGGCTTGCTCACCCCGGCATTGTACAATGCATGGCATGCGGCACTTCACCCGTTCGGCGCTGGTCGCCGCGACTCCCGAGAAACTGTTCGCGCTGATCAACGACGTCGAACGTTATCCGGAATTCGTCCCGTGGTGCGTGGGCTCGACTGTGCTCTCGCGGAGTCCGACGGAGGTGGTGGCCGCGCTGGAGGTCAAACGCAGCCTCCTGCGCACGCGCTTCACGACGCGCAATACGCTGGTCGAGCCGGACAGCGTGACGATGGCGCTTGTCGACGGGCCGTTCCGTTCGCTGGAGGGCCGCTGGGTCATCACGCCGATCAGTGATGCGGCGGGGGCGGCGCTGGGCAGCCGCGTCACGCTGGAGATGCGCTTCGAGATCAACGGCCTCGCCGCGGCCGTGATGGAGCCGGTGTTCGAGGAGACCGTGGCCTCGCTGGTGGAGGCCTTCGTCGCGCGGGCCCGCGCGTCGCAAGCAGGCTAGACCCTTGGCGGGCTAGAACTGGTTCTTCATGCCGATGTGCGGGGCCTCGCCGGTGTCCGGCCCCTTTTCGACCCGGGCGACCTTGTCGTCCTCGAAATACACCGTGACGCGACGGGTGTCCGCCGAACCGCGGCGCTTGTCCTTCAGGTAGTACATGTAGTCCCAGCGGTCCTTGTCGAAGGCCGAGGGCACCATCGGCGTACCGAGCAGGAAGGCCACCTGCGAGCGGGTCATCCCGTTTTCGAGCTTGGCCACGTCGCCGGCGTCGATGAAGTTTCCCTGCCGGATGCCCATGCGGTAAATGCAGCCCGAGGCGGTCAGGCCCAGCACGAGGGCGAGGATCGCGGAGGCAGCAAGCTTGTTGATGGAGGGTCGCATGGCGCTCGGTCGAGGATTAGACTGCCGGCATCATACCCCACGCGACCCGGGAGCTCAGCACGGTGGAAGGCAAGGATCTTCGCAAGGCGGGCCTCAAGGTCACGCTGCCTCGGCTCAAGATCCTGGAGATCCTGGAGAGCGGCGCCGGTGCGCGGCACAAATCGGCCGAGGACATCTACAAGGCGCTGCTGAGCTCCAATGAGGACATCGGCCTCGCCACCGTCTACCGCGTGCTCACCCAGTTCGAAGCAGCTGGTCTCGTCACGCGCCATCATTTTGAAAACGGCATGGCGGTGTTCGAGCTGAACCAAGGCTCGCACCACGACCATATCGTCTGTCTCGACTGCGGTCGCGTCGAGGAATTCGTCGATTCCGGCATCGAAGATCGGCAGCAAGCCGTCGCCGAGAAGCATGGTTTCGTCATCCAGGATCATTCGCTGATCCTGTATGCGCACTGCCGGAGGGTGAATTGCCCCTCGGTGGCCAGCCGCGAGGAACCGGCCGCCTAGGACCGCTTGGCGGCGGCCTTGCGCGGCTTGGCGGCGGCTTTCGGAGCCGGTTTCGCTGCTGCGCTGTCGAGCATTTCGCGCGCGTGGGCCTGCGCGCGTTCCCCGATGTTCAAGCCACCCAGCATCCGGGCGATCTCCGTGACCCGCTCGTCGCCGGCCAGCGCGGTGATGCCGGTGCGCGTGCTGCGTCCGTCCGTCAGCTTCAGCACCCGGAGGTGCTGGTGCCCCTGGGACGCCACCTGTGCGAGGTGGGTCACGCACAGCACCTGGGCCCGTTCACCCAGGCTGCGCAATTCACGGCCGACGATTTCCGCCACGGCGCCACCGATGCCGGAGTCCACTTCGTCAAAGACCATGCAGCGCTGGTCGTCTGCGGTGCAGGCTACCTGCACGGCCAGCGAAAGCCGCGCCAGCTCGCCGCCTGAAGCGACTTTCGCCAGCGGTCGCAGCGGTTGCCCGGGATTCGCGCTCACCTGGAATTCGATGCCGTCGGCGCCATTGGCCTGCGGGTCCGCGTCGGCCTGTGTCGTCACGTCGATCTGGAAGCGGCCGCCGTTCATGCCGAGGCCCTGCATGCGACGGGTGATGTCGTCGCCGAGCGCGCGAGCGCCATCCTGCCGGCCCTGCGAGAGTAGTTTGGCGCTGCTGCGATAACGGGCCAGGGCGGCGGCGATCTCGCCGCGCAGCGCGCCCAGGTCGCTGTCCGCGCGCTCCAGCGCTTCGCGTTCCCCACGCAGGGCTTCATGACGGTCGATCAGTTCGTCAGCCGTCACGCGATGCTTGCGGGCCAGGTCCTCGATGGTGGCGAGGCGTTGCTCCACGTCGGCCTGGCGACCGCTGTCCAGGTCCAGTGCGTCCGCATAGCGGCTGAGCTCGCGTGCCGATTCGCCGACCCGGATCTGCGCCTCTTCGAGCAGCGGCAGCAGTGCGGCCAGTTCCGGGTCGATGCCGGCCAGGGGTTTCAGCAGGGCGATGGCCTGCGCCAGCGCTTCATGCGCCGTGCCTTCGTCGCCTTCGTAAAGTCGCTGCAGGGCGCCCTGCGCCGAGGAAAGCAGGCGACCCGCGTTGGCGAGCTTCTGGCTCTCGGCCTTGAGTTCCGCATGTTCGCCGGGACGCAGCGACAGCGCGTCGAACTCGGCCTCCTGGAAACGCAGCAAGTCCAGGCGTGATTCGCGTTCGCCGGCTTTCTGTTCGAGGTCACGCTGGCGTTCGCGCAGTGCGGACCAATCCTTGTAGGCAGCTTTCACGACGGCGACCTGGGCACCCAGGCGTCCGAATTCGTCGAGCAGTTCCCGCTGCGCGGCGGGGCGGACCAGCGACTGGAATTCGTGCTGGCCGTGGACGTCGACCAGCGCGCCCACGGCATCACGCAGGATCTGCAGCGTGACGGCCTGGCCGTTGAGGAAGGCGCGGGAACGGCCGTCGGCAGAGATCACGCGGCGCACCAGCAGTTCGTCGTCGGTCTCGATCGCCTGCTCATCCAGCAGTGCGCGCAGTGAGGCCGGTGCTTTCGACAGATCGAAGCGGGCAGCCACTTCCGCTCGTTCGGCGCCGGCGCGGATCTGGTCCGCACCGGCCCGGGCACCCGCGGCGATCGTCAGCGCATCGACCACCAGCGACTTGCCCGCGCCGGTTTCGCCCGTCAGCACGGTCAGCCCCCGCGTGAAGTCCAGTTCCAGGGCGTCGACGATCGCGAAGTCACGGATCTGCAGGTGCGTCAGCATGAGCGGTCAGCGCTTGTGCTCGAAGCTGCCACGCCCCCAGTGGAGTTTCGCGCGCAGCAGGCGGTAGTAATTGTAGCCCGGCGGGTGGAGCAGGCGCAGTCGCGCGGGCGAGGGCGTGATGCGCAGGTCATCACCTGGGGTGAGTTCATCGAGCACGACGCCGTCGCAGGTGACCTGCGCGCGCGTTCCCAGGCGTTCATGCAGGCGGATGCTGACACGCGCCAGGCGGGACACGACGATGGGTCGGTCCGACAGGGTATGCGGGCAGATCGGCACGACGACGAGCACGTCGAGTGACGGGTCCACGATCGGGCCGCCGCAGGAGAGCGCATAGGCCGTCGACCCGGTGGCGCTGGCCACCACGAGGCCATCGCCGCCGTGAGTGTTCACGTAGCGGTCGTCGACATAGGTCTCGAAGTCCAGGATGCGGCCCGTTTCCCATTTGGACAGCACAACATCGTTCAGAGCGAGCTGGGATCGATCCTCGCGCCCGGGCGTGACGATGCGCGCCTCGAGCAGCGGGCGCTCATCCATCTCGCAGCGGCCTTCGAGCGCCGCATCGATGCTTTCGAACATGTCCTGCGGCATGACGTCGGTGAGGAAGCCCAGCCGTCCGCGGTTGATGCCGAGCAGAGGCAGGCCGCTGCCGGCTACCAGCCGCGCGGCATAGAGCAGGGATCCGTCCCCGCCGATCACGATGCCGATCTGGGCCCGTGTCACGAGCTCTTCGTCGGTCACGGCTGTCACGTCGGCCTCGAAGCGGCTGCGGTCCGCACTCTCCTGCACGAGCGTCGTCAGGCCGCGGGCCGCCAGGTGCGGCAGGAGAGTGACGGCGGTTTCGCCGACACTGGGATCATCAAAGCGACCGAGGAGGGCGCAGGTGTGGATGCCGCGTTGCATGGCCGCCTTTGTAGCACGTGGCCCGTTGCACGCCAAAAGCCCAAACTCACGTGAGCGTGCAGATAACACAGGGGTCTTTGCAGCGGAGGGCCATCGCGTCATCATGGGGCCCATCCACCGGTCTTGACTCCATGCACCAGGACGCCCGCGACGACAGTCCAATCAGCGAGCGCGCCCAGCTCCTGCTGAAGGTGCTCGTGGAGAATTACATCCGCGACGGCCAGCCCGTGGGTTCGCGCATCCTGTCGCGCGATTCAGGCCTGAACCTCAGCTCCGCGACCGTGCGGAATGTCATGGCCGACCTCGAGGAGGCGGGTTTCGTCACCTCGCCCCACACCTCCGCCGGCCGCATCCCGACGCCCAAGGGCTACCGTTTCTTCGTCGACACGCTGCTGCGCGTCCGCCCGCTGGCAGACGCTGCGGCCGACGACATCCGCCGTCGTCTGGGCCGTGGCGACGATTCGCGGACGCTGATGTCCGCGGCTTCGCAGCTGCTGTCCAGCATCACGCAGATGGCCGGCGTCGTGACGCTGCCGTCGACGCAGGCGGCCTCGGTCACGCAGATCGAGTTCCTTCCGCTGTCGGAAAACCGCGTGCTCGCCATCCTCGTTTTCGATGACCGGGAAGTGCAGAACCGGATCCTGCAGCTCGACCGACCCTACCCGCCCGAACAGCTGCGGCGCGCGGCGGTGCTGCTGAACGAACAGTTCCGCGGTCGCACGCTCGAGCAGGTCCGGCAGGCCATCCTCGACGAGCTGTCCGAGACGCGCGAGCGACTGAACCAGGGCATGGTCGATGCGATTTCCGTGGCCCAGCAGCTCTTGCCGCAGCCGGCCAGCAACAGTGGTCGGGAATACGTCCTGGCCGGCGAGACGAACCTCATGGGCTTTGCCGAGCTGTCGAGCGTCGACAAGCTCAAACGATTGTTCGAGGCCTTCAACGAACAGCGCGACCTGCTGAACCTGCTCGACTCCAGCCTGCAGGGGCAGGGCGTGCAGATCTTCATCGGGCAGGAGTCGGGCTACCAGATCCTCGATGACTGCAGCGTCATCACCGCGCCCTATGGCACCGACGCCGGCACGGTGGGCGTGATCGGTGTGATCGGGCCGACACGGATGGCTTACGAGCGGGTGATCCCGGTCGTCGACCTGACGGCCAAGGTCCTGGGCGCGGCATTGAATTCCCGTCGCTAGCCCCCACAATCCGCACAGTTTGCCGACCTCGTCCTGAAATAATGGATGAGATTTTCGTCGCAAATTATTGATTCCAGGAGTTTTCTTAATGTCCGAGAACGAGACCGAGGGCGGCGGCGCGACCGCTGCCGAGGCGCCGGAAACGCCGGTGACGGAAGTCGAACAACTCAAGGCGGCCCTGGCGGCTGCTGAGGCCCAGTCCGCCGCGGCCCGCGACCAGGCGCTGCGCGCCGTCGCCGAGCTCGACAATGTCCGCAAGCGCGCGGCGCGCGAGGTCGAGCAGGCACACAAATACGGCGTCGAGAAGCTGGCGCAGGAACTGCTGCCCGTCCTGGACAGCCTCGAACTCGGCGTCGCCAATGCCGGGCGTGCGGATGCGGCCAGCCTGGCCGCCGGACAGGAAGCCACGCTGAAGCTGCTCGCCAAGGCCTTCGAGAAGTTCCAGGTGCTGGCGCTGGATCCGGTCGGCGAGCCCTTCGATCCGGAACGGCACGAAGCCATGGTGATGCAGCCGTCGGCCACTGCGGCGCCGGACTCGGTGCTCACCGTGGTCCAGCGCGGCTACGAGCTCAATGGTCGGCTGCTGCGCCCGGCACGCGTCATCGTCGCCCGCGCGCCGGACTAAGGATTTTCCGCCAAGACCTTGAAGCGAAAGCGCCGAGGTCCCACAAACGGTCCATCGAATTCACTTTCTTGTTGGGGTAAGAGTCATGGCAAAAGTCATCGGCATCGATCTGGGTACGACGAACTCCTGCGTCGCGATCATGGAAGGCGGCAAGCCGCGCGTGATCGAGAACAGCGAGGGCGATCGCACCACGCCGTCGATCGTCGCGTTCACGAAGGACGGCGAAGTCGTCGTGGGGCAGTCGGCCAAGCGCCAGGCGGTCACGAACCCGAAGAACACGCTGTTCGCGGTGAAGCGCCTCATCGGCCGCAAGTTCAAGGACGACGTCGTGCAGAAGGACGTCGACATGGTCCCGTACAAGATCGTGGGCGCCGACAACGGCGACGCCTGGGTCGAGGCGCAGGGCAAGAACATGGCCCCGCCGGAAATTTCTGCCCGCGTGCTGGCCAAGATGAAGAAGACGGCCGAGGACTATCTGGGCGAAGAGGTGACCGAGGCGGTCATCACCGTCCCGGCCTATTTCAATGATTCGCAGCGTCAGGCCACGAAGGATGCCGGCCGCATCGCGGGCTTGAACGTCAAGCGCATCATCAACGAGCCGACGGCGGCCGCACTGGCCTATGGCATGGACAAGGCAGCGGGCGACCGCAAGATCGCCGTCTATGACCTGGGTGGCGGCACCTTCGACGTGTCGATCATCGAGATCGCCGAAGTGGATGGCGAGCGTCAGTTCGAAGTGCTCTCGACCAACGGCGACACCTTCCTGGGTGGCGAAGACTTCGACATGCGCATCATCCATTTCCTCGCCGAGGAGTTCCTCAAGGAATCCGGCGTCGACGTCCGCAAGGACCCGCTGGCGATGCAGCGCCTGAAGGAAGCTGGCGAGAAGGCCAAGATCGAGCTGTCTTCCAGCCAGCAGACCGAAGTGAACCTGCCGTACATCACGGCCGACGCCTCGGGGCCGAAGCACCTGAACGTGAAGCTCACGCGCGCCAAGCTCGAGTCGCTGGTCGAGGAGCTGGTCAAGCGCACGATCGAGCCCTGCCGCGTCGCCCTGAAAGATGCCGGCCTGTCGGCTTCGGAAGTGTCCGAGGTGATCCTGGTCGGCGGCCAGACGCGCATGCCGATGGTCCAGACCTAC
>CANGMU010000116.1 GCA_947454665.1 Pseudomonadota bacterium
GGTGACCGATGTCGGACGCGACCTCGTAACGGTCGCGCGGCAGGCGCTCGAGGCCCTTGGTGCTGATGTTGTTCAGCGTCAGGATACGGAAAGGATCAGCCATGGCGGCGCTGGAACTCCTGCATGAAGGCGATCAGGGCATCGACGCCCTCGGGCGGCATTGCATTGTAGATGCTGGCACGCATGCCACCGACGGAACGGTGGCCTTCGAGGTTGGTGAGGCCCGCCGCGTGGGATTCGGCAAGGAAGGTCTTGTCGAGCTCGGGCTTGGCGAGGGTGAACGGCACGTTCATCCAGGAGCGGCAGCCCTTGTCGACCGGATTGGCATAGAAGCCCGAAACGTCGATCGCGGCATACAGCTTCTCGGCCTTTGCCCGGTTGCGCTCTGCGATCGCGGACAGGCCACCCTGCTGCTTGAGCCACTTGAACACGAGGCCGGCGATATACCAGCCAAAGGTCGGCGGTGTGTTGGACATGGAGTCCGTCGCCGCCATTTCCTTGTAATTCCAGATCGAGGGCGTACCGGGACGCGCCTTGCCGATCAGGTCTTCGCGGACGATGACGATGCACAGGCCCGAGGGGCCGATGTTCTTCTGGGCGCCCGCATAGATCAGGCCGAACTTCGAGACATCCACCGGCCGCGACAGGATCGAGGATGAGAAGTCCGCGACCAGCGGCGTGGCGCCCACATCCGGCACGAAGGGAAACTCGACGCCACCGATCGTTTCATTCGGCGTGTAGTGCAGGTAGGCGGCATCCGCGCTGCGCGTCCACGTGGAAGCGGCAGGCACGCTGCTGTAGTTCGTGGCACCACTGTCGGCGGCGACGTTCACCTTGGCGCAGTAGGCCTTGGCTTCGGTGATGGCCTTCTTGGACCAGTTGCCCGTGTTCACGTAATCGACGGCGGAATCCGCTGTCGCAAGGTTCATCGGGATGGCGGCGAACTGGCCCGAGGCGCCGCCCTGCAGGAACAGCACCTTGTAATTCGCCGGAATCGCCATGAGTTCGCGCAGATCGGCTTCGGCTTCGGCCGCCACGCCGATGAAGGCCTTGCTGCGGTGGCTTATCTCCATGACGGACATGCCGGAGCTGCGCCAATCGGTCAGTTCGGACTGGGCTTGCTGGAGGACTTCGAGCGGAAGGGTCGCGGGACCCGCAGCGAAATTGAAGACGCGCAAGAGGGGTGTACCTGTGACAGGAAGCGAGGGATATCGAGCCGTGGATTCTAGCAAAGGCACTTATGCAAATCGGTCATGAGGCGCCGATGACGCCGCCCCCCCTGACCCACCCCGTCGACTCAGACCGACGCGTCGCCAGCCTCGACTGCAGCGCCGTCCGCAGCAGGTGCATCACCCACGACCTCATCGACGCCTAACTCGACCTCGTCACCGAGGCTCTCGACGCGCTCGATGGCAATCAGCCGATCCCCGTCGTCCAGGCGGATCAGGCGCACGCCCTGCGTGTTGCGACCGACAATCGACACGTCCTTGACGGGCGTGCGGACCAGCGTGCCGTTCGAGCTGATCAGCATCAACTCATGGCCCGGGCCGACCTGCAGCGCTGCGACCATGGCACCGTTGCGCTCACTGACTTGTTGCGCGATGACGCCCTGGCCGCCCCGACCATGCGGCGGGAAGTCCTCGAGCGGCGTGAGCTTGCCGTAGCCGTTCTCGGATGCCGTGAGCACATGGCCATCGCCCACGACGATCAGGGCGATCAGCCGCTGTTCGTCGGCGAGCTTGATGCCGCGCACGCCGGTGGAGTCGCGACCCATCGCACGCACTTCCTCTTCATGGAAGCGGATGACCTTGCCACCGCTGCTGAACAGCATGATTTCGCGCTGACCGTCCGTCAGGCCGACGCCCACCAGGCGGTCGTCGTCACGCAGGTCGACGGCGATGATGCCGTTGCTCCGAGGGCGCGAGAACGCCGACAGCGGCGTCTTCTTGACCGTGCCGTGGCTGGTCGCCATGAACACGAAGTGGTCTTCGTCGTACTGCTTGACCGGCAGCACGGCATTGATGCGCTCGCCGTCCTGCAATGGAAGCAGGTTGACGATCGGCTTGCCGCGCGAGTTCCGACCCGCCTGCGGCAGCTGGTAGACCTTGAGCCAGTACACCTGCCCACGGTTCGAGAAGCACAGCAACGTATCGTGCGTGTGCGCGACGAAGAGCTTCTCGATGAAGTCCTCGTCCTTGATCGACGTGGCCGCCTTGCCGCGGCCACCACGGCGCTGGGCCTGGTAGTCCGACACAGGCTGCGACTTGGCATAGCCCGCATGTGACAGCGTGACCACGACATCCTGCGGCTCGATCAGGTCTTCGGTCGTCAGGTTCGAATGATCGATGACGATCTCGGTCCGACGGGCGTCGCCGAACTGGTCGCGGATCTCGAGGAGTTCATCGCGCACGACCTGCGTCAGGCGTTCCGGCCGCGCGAGGATGTCCGTCAGGTCGCCGATGACGCCCAGCAGGTTCTGGTACTCATCGATGATCTTGTCCTGCTCCAGCCCGGTCAGCCGGTTCAGGCGCATGTCCAGGATGGCCTGCGCCTGGGCCTCGCTGAGGCGATAGCCGGCCGACTGCATGCCGTATTCCGCGGCAAGACCATCAGGGCGCGAATTCACCGCACCGGCGCGCTCGAGCATCGCAGGCACCGCACCGCCCTGCCACAGGCGCGACACGAGGGCCGCACGGGCTTCGGCCGGCGCCGGCGAGGCCTTGATCAGCGCAATCACTTCGTCGATGTTCGCGAGCGCGACCGCCAGGCCTTCCAGCACGTGGGCGCGTTCACGCGCCTTGCGCAGGTCGTAGAGCGTCCGGCGGGTCACCACTTCGCGGCGATGGCGGATGAAGGCGTCCAGCATCTCCTTCAGCGACATCAGCTTCGGCTGACCGTCCTGCAGGGCGACCATGTTGATGCCGAAGACTGTTTCGAGCGGCGTCTGGGCGTACAGGTTGTTGAGAACGATCTCGGCAACTTCGCCGCGCTTGAGCTCGATGACGACGCGCATGCCGTCCTTGTCGGACTCGTCGCGCAGGCCGTCGGAAGCAATGCCCTCGATCTGCTTGTCGCGGACCAAGTCGGCGATGCGCTCGATGAGACGCGCCTTGTTCACCTGGTAGGGCAGCTCGGTGATGATGATCGCCTGGCGATCACCCTTGCCGACGTCTTCGAAATGTGTGCGCCCGCGGATCGACAGGCGGCCACGGCCGGTGCGGTAGGCGGTGACGATTTCTTGCGCGCCGTTGATGATGCCGGCCGTCGGGAAGTCCGGGCCCGGCACGTGCTGCATCAGTCCCGCGAGCGTGATCTCGGGGTCTTCGATGACGGCCAGCAGCGCGTTGATGATTTCCGTGAGGTTGTGCGGCGGGATGTTGGTCGCCATACCGACCGCGATACCCGACGCGCCATTGACCAGCAGGTTCGGGATTCGCGCCGGCAGGACGGCCGGTTCCTGCTCGGATTCGTCGTAGTTCGGCACGAAATCGACGGTCTCTTTGTCGATGTCGGCGAGCAATTCACTCGCGAGGCGCGACATGCGCACCTCGGTGTAGCGCATGGCAGCCGGCATGTCGCCGTCGACCGAGCCGAAATTGCCCTGGCCGTCGACGAGCATATAGCGCATCGAGAACGGCTGGGCCATGCGGACAATCGCGTCGTAGACCGCCGAATCGCCGTGCGGGTGGTACTTGCCGATGACGTCGCCGACGACGCGGGCGGACTTCTTGTAGGGCTTGTTGTAGTCGTTGCCGAGCTCGCGCATCGCGTACAGCGAGCGACGATGCACAGGCTTCAGGCCATCACGGGCGTCGGGGAGCGCTCGGCCAACGATCACGCTCATCGCGTAATCGAGGTAGGACTGCCGCATCTCGTCTTCGAGGTTGACCGGCAGGATTTCCCGGGCGATTTCCGTCATGTCGGAGGGGTGCCAAAAAAGAAGGCAATTCTATCACAGCGGACCCCATGGAGCCCTTTCCTGCGAGTGCCTGAGCCTGCGCCCTGCGGCTATACTCCCGCTCGTGAATCACAACGCCGCCGACCCCGCCGAAATCGCCAAGTTCGACGCCCTCGCGCACCGCTTCTGGGATGAGTCTGGCGAGTTCAAACCCCTGCACCGGCTGAACCCGGTCCGGGCCGCTTACATCGCGGACCGTGCTGCGCCGCTGGCAGGCCACCGCGTGCTCGACGTGGGCTGTGGCGGCGGCCTGCTGGCCGAAGCCCTCTGCCGCGCCGGCGCGCAGGTCACCGCCGTGGACCGCGCTCCGACCATGATCGAAGTGGCGAGGCTCCACGCGGCCGAAGCGGGCCTGTCGATCGACTACCGCGTGACCGACGCCCTGCAACTGCGGGACGACCCGGCCGAGCGCTTCGATGTCGTCTGCTGCATGGAAATGCTCGAGCACGTGCCGGATCCGGCCGCTATGGTCGCCGCCCTGGCCAGCCTCGTGAAGCCGGGCGGCAGCCTCTTCGTCTCGACGATCAACCGCAACGCGAAGGCTTTTGCCACGGCCATTGTCGGGGCTGAATACCTGCTGCGGCTGCTGCCGCGCGGCACCCATGAATACGCCCGTTTCATCCGTCCCGCGGAGCTGGCCAGCCATGCTCGCGAAGCGGGTTTCGACGTCGTGGACCTCGCCGGTCTCGATTACGAACCCTTCAGCGGTCGCTGCCGGCGCACGACAGATGTAAGCGTCAACTACATGGCCCATTTGCGCGCCGCAGGCGCGCCATGAGTCCACACGCCATCGAGGCGGTTCTTTTCGACCTGGACGGCACGCTGATCGACACTGCCCCGGATCTCACCGGCGCGCTCGATGAGCTGATGGCCGAGAACGGCCTGTCGCCCCTGCCCTACGACCTCACTCGCGGCTATGCCTCGCACGGCTCGAACGGCCTCGTGCGGCTGGGTTTCCCGGGCATCGAAGGCGATGCGCTCGAGTCCCTGCGGGCCCGTTTCCTCGATCTCTATGCAGCGCGTCTCGACCGCGAATCACGGCTGTTCGCCGGATGCGAAACGCTGCTGGCGGCGCTGGAGCGGGGCGGTCGCCGCTGGGGCATCGTCACCAACAAGCCGGCCTTCCTGACCACGCCGCTCGTGGCGGCGCTGGGACTCGACCGCCGCGCCGGCTGCGTGATCTCCGGCGACACCCTGCCGGAGCGCAAACCGCACCCTGCACCGCTGCTGCATGCGGCCGCCCTGATCGGCATCGATCCGGCGCACTGCCTCTACATCGGCGATGCAGAGCGCGACATCCAGTCGGCCCGTGCCGCGGGCATGCCGGTCATCGTCGCGCGATATGGCTATCTCGGTCCCGACGATGATCCGCAGGCCTGGCAGGCCGATGGCGCCGTCGATGACCCGCGCGACGTACTGGCCTGGCTCGGCCTCACGCGCGACTCCTGAACCTTCCGGACGACAGACCCATGACAGAGTCCCGACTCCCGGCGCCGCGTCCGAATGAACTCCACGGCCGCGTCGTCCTCGTGACCGGCGCCGGCGACGGCATCGGGCGCGCAGTGGCGCTCGCCGCGGCCGCCCACGGCGCGCAGGTCATCCTCGTCGGCAAGACCGTCAAGAAACTGCAGGCCGTGCACCAGGAAATCATCGCTGCGCACGGCGACGCGGCGCTCATCGCTCCGCTCGACCTCGAGAAGGCACTCGCGAAGGACTACGACACGCTGGCTGCGGCGCTGATGGAGCGCTACGGACGGCTCGACGGGCTGGTGCACTGCGCCGGCATCCTCGGCACGCTCACGCCTGCGGACCATTACGACATCCCCACCTGGTGCAAGGTGCTGCACGTGAACCTCACGGCCGCCTTCGTGCTGACACAGGTGCTGTTGCCGGCACTGCGCATCTCCAGCGATGCGTCGGTCGTGTTCTCGACCAGCAGCGTGGGCCGCAAGGGCCGCGCCTACTGGGGTGCCTATTCGGTGTCGAAGTTCGGCATCGAGGGCCTGACGCAGGTGCTGGCAGACGAGATGCGGGGTTCGGCGCCGGTGCGCGTGAACGCGCTGAACCCGGGTGCGACGCGCACGCGGATGCGGCGTCAGGCCTTCCCGTCGGAGAACGCAGAACTGCTGGCGACGCCGGAACAGGTCGCACCGGCCTATATCGCTTTGCTGGGTCCCTCGACGGCCACACTGAGTGGCCAGTCCTTGGACGCGCAGTAGCGCGTCAGCCTTCCCCGACCTCGCCGAGGCCCGCGTCCGTCTCGACCGGCGGCGCGAGCAGCGCGGCGACTTCCTCGGCATCCAGCGCGCGGAACTGGCCCCGGCCCACCAGGCGGTCCAGCAACAGCGGGCCGAACTGCACACGCAGCACTCGACTCACTACCCCGCCCTGGCGTTCGACCAGCGAACGCAGGTCGCGGCCATTCGCACCGCGTGTCTGGATCTGATACCAGCGATTGGCGCCCTCGCCACCGGAAGGCTCGCAGGAGAGCACCTGCATTCGCTCGCCACTGTCGAGCTGGCCTTCCAGGATGCCCTGCACCTGTTCGAGCGACAGCTCACCGCGCAGACGCAGACTGAAGCCGATTTCCATGCCGCGCACGAGGCGCTGCAACTGCGCCGCGAAGGCGCCGTCGGAGGTCAGCAGCTCCAAGCCACCATCCGGCCGAGGCATCGGACTGATCGCGATGTATCGCTTGCCGGCGCGCGAGGGAAGTCGCTCGGCCAGCGCCGAGCCCTCTTCCTCACCTTCGCGCGGTTCGCGCAGCAGTTCGCCTGGCGAGCGGTGGCACAAGAAGGTGGCGGTCCGGTTCGTGGAAGCCTGTCGCACGAGCCGGCCATCGATCTTGACCTGGTCGTTGCCGGCAGCCCGGCTGCCGAGCGTGGCAACCTCGCCATTGATCGTCACACGGCCCTGACGGATCCAGTCTTCGGCCTCGCGGCGCGAGGCGAGGCCCGCCCGGGCCAGGATCTTCTGAACGCGTTCCGGGACCGGCGCGGTCGCCGGCCGCGGACGCGTCGACGGCGCCTTGCGCTTCAGGACGCCGCCTCTTCGTCGCCAGCCGGGGCATCCGCCACGACCTCGACATCCGGCATGACATCAACCACCGCCAGCGCGGCCTCGACCTCGGCCTGAGCCTCGACGTCGACCTGCACTTCGACTTCGACCACGACGGGCGTTTCAGCAGTTTCAGGTTCAGCCGTCGGCGCCTCCAGCGCCGCAACGGGCACTGCTTCGGCCAGCGCATCACCCA
>CANGMU010000117.1 GCA_947454665.1 Pseudomonadota bacterium
ACGGTGATCGAGGTCGGCGTAGACGTCCCCAATGCAAGCCTCATGGTGATCGAGAACGCCGAACGCATGGGCCTCGCGCAACTGCACCAGTTGCGCGGCCGCGTGGGTCGCGGCTCTGCGGAATCCAGTTGTGTGTTGCTGTATCGCAGCCCGCTTTCTGCGATGGCCAAGGCGCGCCTGGCGACCATCCGGGACAGCAACGATGGTTTCGAGATCGCGCGGCGCGACCTGGAACTGCGCGGCCCGGGCGAACTGCTGGGCACGCGGCAGACAGGACTTGCCGAACTGCGCGTGGCTGATCTGATCCGGGATGCGGACCTGCTGTCCCAGGTGCGCGAGACAGCAGAACGACTGCTGCGCGAGAATGCCGATTGCATCGACCCTTTGAGGCGGCGCTGGATCGGCGGTGCGGAGGAATACGGGCGTGTCGGCTAGGTCCCTGCAGCGTCGGTTCATCGATGCCGCGAAGCTCTCGCGGCTCGACAAGCCCATTGGCATCGGCCTGTTGTTGTGGCCTTTGCTCTGGGCGTTGTGGATCGCCACGGACGGACATCCACCGCTGAAGCTCTTGCTGATCTTCTTCGCCGGTACCGTCGTCATGCGCTCGGCGGGCTGCGTCATCAACGATTTCGCCGACCGCGATATCGACCCTTTCGTGAAACGCACGCATGACCGCCCGCTCGCCGCGCGGCGCCTGTCACCCCAGGAAGCCCTGGGTCTGTTCTTCGCGCTGCTCGCGGTCGCGCTGTGGCTGGTGCTGCAGCTGGACTGGCTCACGGTGGTCTGGTCCGTCGGCGGTGCAGTGCTGACGGCCAGCTATCCCTTCATGAAGCGCTTCTTCCCGCTGCCCCAGCTGTATCTCGGCGCCGCCTTCGGCTGGGCGATCCCGATGGCCTTCGTCGCGACGACCGGCGGCGTGCCGCCCCTGGGCTGGCTGGTCTTCGCGATCACCGTGCTGTGGGCCGGCGTCTATGACACGGTCTATGCGATGGTCGACCGCGATGACGACCTGAAGCTCGACGTGCATTCCACGGCGATCCTGTTCGGTCACCACGATCGACTGATCGTGGGCATCCTGCAGGCGCTGGTGCTGGGCGGCCTTGTCGCTACAGGCCTCATCGCGGCGCTGGGCTGGCCTTACTGGATCGGGCTCACCGTCGGTGCCACTTTGTTCGCCTACCAACAGTGGCTGATCCGCGCTCGCGTGCGCGAAGACTGTTTCAAGGCTTTCCTGAACAATAATTGGTTCGGCCTGGTCGTATTCTCGGGGATAGCGCTAGGCTGAAAACGAACAAAGGGGGAACGATGCGTCATGTGAATGGCATCCTCGGCGCGACCAGCGCCCTGCTTCTGGGACTGACCGCGGTCAACGCAAACGCTGTATCTCCCCTGCTCCCCGGCGAACGCGCTGCCATGGTCACCGCCATTGCGGGTGTCGTTTCAGCCGACGCGCAGTGGGAACTGGTCTGGGCCGACTTCAAGACGGCTGATGGGCTGGTGCCCACGCCCGATGGCGGCATCCTCTTCGCACAGGAGCAGTCGGATACGATCCGGCGTCTCGACGCGGCAAACCGCGAAACGATCGAGATCGCGAACACGCAGGCCACTGGCGCCGTGTCAGTCGATGCGCAAGGCCGTCTATTCGGCGTGCAGCGCACTTGCACGGATTCGGCGCGGCCCTTCTACCAGTCCTGTCAGCTCCGCACGAACGTGGCGATCCTGGCGCCCGAGCATCGCGTGCTCGCCAATGGCTTCGCGGATGGCCGCATGCTGGGCCGCGTGAACGACGTCATGGCCGACGGCAAGGGCGGCGCCTATTTCACCGTCACCGGCGCCTTCCATGTGAATGCGCAGGGCATGGTCAGCGTCGTCATCGCCGACGCGGACTTCCACGCGAACGGCATCCTGCTCAGCCGTGACGGCAAGCAGCTCTGGGTCACGAATGGTGATCGCGTCGTCGTGTTCGACGTACAGCCCGATGGCAGCACGCGCAACCGCCGTGACTTCGGCCTGCTCGATGGCGACAAGGGCGGCGACGGCATGGCCCTGGACAACGAAGGTCGCCTCTACGTGACGGCGAGCCAGGGCGTGCATGTGCTGGCCGCAGACGGCAAGCACCTGGGACTCATCCCGACGCCGCGTGCACCCATCTCTCTGTGCTTTTCGGGCCCGGACAAGCAGACGCTGTATGTCGCGCAGATGGGCGCGGTCGGGCCGGACGGCAAGCCGTGGAGCACGCCGCCGGGCGTGCGCAATACGGCGATGACGATCTACCGGCTGCCGGTGTTGGCAGCCGGTTTCAAGGGCCGTCCGAAGTAAGGGTCGGCCCGGAAACTCCGATCAGGCCGCGTCGGGGTTCTTGTCCGTGCAGACCATTTCCTTCAGCCAGTAGTCGTTCGGCATCTTCTTGAAGCTGATGCGCGCCTTCCACGGCTTGGTGAAGGTTTCAGGATCCGTCACGGTAATGACGTCTTCCAGCGTCTGGCCGTTGTCGGTCAGTCGCACGCGCTCCTGCAGGACCAGCGCTTCCGAATGCGGAATGCCGGCCTTGTCGAGCGTCGTGATGTCATTGAAGCCCGCCGTGTCGATGACCAGGGTGTCCTTGTCCCAGTTGCCGACCGAAAAGCCCATGTAGTTGTTGTCCAGCGTGTCGAGCGCCGGCAGCTTCTCGCCCAGGTACACAAGTCGCGGCATGTGGTGGGCTTCATGCAGGAAGGTGATCTGCTTGGCGTCCTGCAGCACCTCGATCGGATAGGGCGCGAGCAGCAGGCGCGGCAGGCCATGCGGCCAGCACTTCTGCACGGTGTCGGTCGGCACCGGCTTGCCTTGCTTGCGCAGCGCCACTGACGCGTTGTAGCGCTTGCGCGCTTCCGGGTTCATCGGCGGGATCTTGCCGTCGATCGTCTTGAGCGTGGCGAAATCGCCTTCCAGCTTCCAGAAGCCGGAGAACGACGGATCCGCCGCAAAGGTCGGGACGGACAGGGTGACGGCGCAGGCGGCCGCAGCGAGCAGGAAGTGTTTCATCGTGGTCTCCGGGTCACTTCGCGACGGTCACGCCGGCCTGGGGCGCGTTGCGGTTGTTCTCTTCGCAGACGTACTCGGAGATGCGCAGGTCGGGGCGCCAGGCATAGTTGATCTTCTTGACCCAAGGCCGGGTGAAGAAGACCGGATCCATCATCGTCACCTCGTTCTCGAGGTTTTCGCCGTTCTCGGTCTTGCGCAGGCGCTCGATCGTATAAAGCTGGTCCGAGTGGATGATGCCTTCTTCGTCGATCCAGGTGCGCGTATCCGTGCCCTTGGTTTCGATGACGAGCACGTCGCCATCCCAGTGGGCCACCGAATAGCCGAGGAAGCTCGTTGGCACCTTGTCCGGCATCTTCTGGTCCATGTGGATCTGGCGGATGTTGTGCGCCACCTCATGGACGATGGTGATCTTGCCCGGCGTCTGGATGATCTGGATCGGATAGGGCGAGTTCATCACTCGCGGGATGCCGTGCGGCCAGCAGTACGTGGAGGCATCCGCATACGGCTTGCCATCCGTTTCGGCCTTCACGCGCTTGTCGAACTCCGCCTTGCCATAAGGCGTGAAGGGCGGCAGCGTGTCCACCGGTGTGCGGAAGCGGCGGTTGTAATCGCGGATGAACCAGACACCGTTCAGGTCGCGCTTGTTTTCCATCGACGAGCGCTGCTCGCGATAGACCGGCTTGGGCAGCGGCGGCGCGGGCTTGTACGAAACGCCGCGTTCCTGGGAATACGACACGGCCGGCACGGCGAGCGCCAGCGCGAGCGCGGCGGACAGCAAGGGCGTGGACTTCAACATCACTTCGCAGTCTCCTGACGCTTCACGGCCTGGCCGTGGACTTCGATCCAATCGATGCGGGACGAACCGACGAGGCCGCCGGACCCATGGCCACTGCCGGTGGCAAGGTCCGTCCAACCGATTTCGTCGACCTTGGACAGGTCGGGCTTCTCGACCCAGGGGCCATCGTTCATGACCTTGGTGTCGAGCTTGCGCCAGCGGATGTCCTGCACGGTCACTTCGGTTTCGCGCCAGTCGGTGCTGGCACCTTCGTAGTAGTCGCTGACCAGCATCGTGCCGTCGGCGAGCTTGACCATCAGACGCAGCTGGTGGAAGCCGGTCTGCTTCGTGCGCCAGCGGATCTTCGCGAGGCCCGTGAGGTCCGCATAGGCCTCCTTGTGCTTCAGCGTGAAGCCGCAGGCCTGCAGGCAGGAGCCGAGCCAGACATACGACGGGTCGTCCTTCGGCGAGGCGTGCTTGCTCTTGGCGACGCCGTCCTTGCCCGGGCCGTACAGACCAAAGGTCAGCGCCTTGTTGGCGATGCTGGCCTGGGTGATCGGCGTTTCTTCCGGTTCGTTGTTGAAGTCCTCCCGATAGAACATCGGCGGGCGATGATCCTCGGGTACATAGCGCGGTGCTGCGGGTTCCGCTGCCAGGGCAGGCAAGCCGGTCATCAACGCGAGCAGGCCGGCGCGCAACGTCTCTGCGTGCTTCATGGCACCCCCCTGGTGCTTCGAGTTATCCCTCGAGACTATCCGGGCTGGCCTCGGAATTGAAGAAGGTAGCCCGGATACCCGGATCGCCGATCAGCGCTTCTCGGTAGCGAGCCGCTCCGCGAGCTTCGCGCGCGCCGCCTGCGCATAGGCCTTGCAGCCCTTGTCCGCCTTGTTCGCGCGCTCGAAGAGCTGCGATTGCTCGGGATGCGGCGTGATGAGCACATCGCAGGCCATCGTTTCGAGACGCGTGAAGGACAATTCGAAATCCTGGAGCACCTGCGGATAGTCCTTGTTCGCACTGAACTTGAAGCTGTCCGCAGACACGGGCGAGAGGCTGTCCGCATAGACCATGCGCAGGCACTTGTCCTTCTCGCAGGCATCCCAGCTCCAGGTCGTACCGCCTGGCGTATGGCCCGGCGTGGCGAAGGCCTGGAAACGGTTCGAACCGATGCCCAGCAACTGTTCGTCACTGACGATCCAGATCGTCTTCACGGGCGGGATGGCTGGCGCTTTCAGGCCGTACTGCGGATCGCTGCGCGTGAGCTTGCCGGTGCGCAGCACTTCCTCCGACGCGCGCCGCAGGTAGAGCGGCGCGCCGGTCAGCTGCTGCAGGGTTGCCAAGCCGCCGGCATGGTCCCAGTGCGCATGCGTGTTGAGGATCGCCTTGACGTCCGCCGGCTTGAAGCCCAGCGTCTCGATATTCCTGGCGATCTGCGTGGCGGCTTCAGGGATGCCGGCATCGAGGAGCGTGTGGCCGTATTCGGAGGTCACGAGGATCGACGTGATCCCTTTCGTGCCGACGTAATACGTGTTGCCGTAAAGCTTGAAAGGCGCCTGCGGCGCGTTCCATTCGGCCATCTGCGCGGCCGAAGGACCGGCGCCCGTGGCTGTCGTCAGCGCGGCAGGCACTGCGCCCAGCAGGGCGCAGGCGAGGACGGCGCGGAAGCTAGCGGTCGATGTCTCCATGGGCAGTTGCTCCTCTGAGTGTCCAGTTCAGCAGCAAGGTCGCGAGCAAGAGCACGGCGGCGCCGGCGTTGTGCGCCGTGGCCAGGCCCAGCGGGAAGGCATGCAGCACCATCACGATGCCGATCGTCAGTTGCAGGGCCAGCGCGGCGAGCACGGCCCTGGCCGCGAGGCGAGGCGCCCGACCGGCACCGCTGCGCACGGCGGTGATCGCAGCGAACAGCAAGGCGAGCGTAGCGACGATCGCGCCGAGGCGATGCGTGAAATGGATGGCGACGCGCGCAGCCAGATCCAGCACACCGCCTTCGTAATTGACGCCGAGGCCACGCCACAACACGAAGCCATCGTGGAAATCGGCTGCCGGCCACCACTGCGCCTGGCAGGTCGGCAGGTCCGGGCAGGCAATCGCCGCGTAGTTGGTGCTGGTCCAGCCACCGAGCAGGATCTGGATGACCAGTGCGACCAGGCCGATCGCGGCCGCCCGCTTGGCGAGCCTCAGTCGATCCACGTCGGGCTTTGGCACTGCAAGGGTCGTGGGCTTCGGTTCACGCAGCGACAGCCACAGCCACCACAGTACCGAGACCGTGAGCAGCCCGAAGGCCAGGTGCGAGGTGACGATGATCGGCTTCACCTTCCAGGTGACGGTGAGCATGCCGAGAATGCCTTGGAACACGACCAATCCGACCAGGGCCCAGGGCAGTCGCCGTGGCATGCGCGGTTCGCGCCGCCAGAGCAGACTCAAGCCTGCGATGGTCACGATGATCAGACCCAGTGCCGAGGCCGCATAGCGATGGATCATTTCGCGCCAGGCCTTGCCCACTTCAAGCGGCGCGTCTGGCGTGCCGGCGTTGGCGGCTTGCGCACCCAGCGGCGTGACATGGCCATAGCAGCCCGGCCAGTCCGGGCAGCCCAGGCCGGCATAGGTCAGGCGCACATAGGCACCGAACACGACGACGCAGAGTCCGAGCAGGACTCCGGCGATGGCGAGACGGCGCAGCAGGCTGATGCGGTTCATGGTCATCCGATGTGCGAAAGCTTGAGGAGCTTCTTCAGGTCGGTCAGCAGCCCCTTCGGTGGTTGATGGACATCGTAGCGGAGCACCAGGTTCCCCAGCGGATCGACGACGAACAGCGTGTTTGCGCGCTCCTGTTCCGGGAACGCCGCCACGAGTTTCGAGACGGCGGCGTCCGGCACCTCGATCAGCTTGAGACCCGGATGCGCGGTTTCAAGGTATTTCCGGTCGCAGCATTCGCCCGTGGCGATGAAGAAGCGGTCCACGCGCTTCATCTCCTGGTTCAGCGAGAGGCGGGTCTGCCGCGCAAAGATCAGCGATTCGCGGCAGTCCGCATCGCACGCGCCGTTACCGACGTAGACCAGCGACCACTTGCCGTCGCGGAATTCCTTCGCGTCGTCCGGCAGCGGCTGGACCGGATCGAACAGGTCGCCGTTGTTCGTCTGGCCGACGGGGCGCCACTGCGCGCCGTAGTACAGGAAGAACGCCACAGCCACGGGCAGGAAGAACATGACGATCAGGATGTACAGCGTGCGGCGATTGCCGTGCTGGGCGGGCGATTCGGTCATCAGCGTTTCTCGAGGTTCAGGAATACGAAGAGCAGCAGCGCCAGTCCCGCAAAGGACCACCACTGGATGGCATACGAATAATTGCGGGCCGGTTCGAAG
>CANGMU010000118.1 GCA_947454665.1 Pseudomonadota bacterium
CCCTTCCTCGTGCGCCAGATGCAGTCGGTCATCGGCCGCGAAGCGCGTGCGCAGATCATCGAGAAGGCCGGCGGTCTGCCGGACATCGTCGTCGCCTGCGTCGGTGGTGGTTCGAATGCGATCGGCCTGTTCACGGCCTTCCTCGGTGACGAGTCCGTTCGTCTCGTCGGCGTGGAAGCCGGTGGCCGCGGCCCCGGCCTCGGCGACAACGCGGCCCGCATGCCGACCGGCAAGCCGGGCGTGTTGCACGGCACGTATTCGCTGCTGTTGCAGGATGCCGATGGTCAGGTGCAGGAAACGCATTCGGTGTCGGCGGGTCTCGATTATTCGGGCGTGGGCCCGGAACATGCCTTCCTGCACGACATCGGTCGTGCGGAATACACCGTGGCGCTCGACGGCGACGCGCTGGAATGCGTAAAGGAATGCAGCACCTTCGAAGGTGTGCTGCCTGCACTCGAAAGTGCGCACGCTCTGTGGGGCGCGCGTGAGCTCGCACGCCGCCATCCGGGTTCGCGCATCCTCGTCGGGATGTCCGGTCGTGGTGACAAGGACATGCCGACGCTCCAGACCACGTTGCTGACGAAGGAAGGGCTTCTCGCATGAGCCAGCGTCCCGGTGAAAGACTCACGCAGACGATCCGTGATGTGCGCAAGGAGCGCGTGGCGCTCGTGGCCTTCCTGACGGCGGGATATCCGCACAAGGAAAATTTCCGTGCGGACCTGACGTCGATCTGTGCCGAGGCGGATGTCGTGGAGATCGGCGTGCCGTTCTCGGATCCGATGGCCGATGGCATGACGATCCAGCGCTCCAGCATGGCGGCCCTGCATCAGGGCGTGACCTTGCACTGGATCCTCGACGAGCTGGCGCAGATGCCGCGCGTGAAGACGCCGCTGGTGCTGATGAGCTATGTGAATCCGCTGCTCGCCTATGGACTCGACCGCCTCGCGGAAGTCTGCGCGCAGGTCGGCGTCACGGGCTTCATCGTGCCGGACTTGCCGCTCGAGGAATCGGGGCAGTTCGAAGAGGCCTTTGGCCGTCACGGTCTCGCGCTCGTGCGCATGGTCACGCCGGTGACGCCGCCCGAGCGCCTGAAGAAGATCTGCGAGTCGGCGCAGGGCTTCGTCTATGCCGTCACGATGACGGGCGTGACGGGCAAGGCCCTGGGTGCGGATGCCGTCGATCCTGTCGTTGCAGCGGGTGAATACCTTGACCGCGTTCGCACGATGTCGCCGGTGCCGGTCTGCGCGGGCTTCGGCATCCGCCAGGCCTCGCAGGTGCAGGCGCTGGGCCCGCATACGGATGGTGTCATCGTGGGCTCTGCCATTGTCGAGGCACTGGAACGCGGCGAGTCCGCGGGCACACTGCTGAAGAGCCTGCGCGGAGGCGCCTGATGGCGCCAGCCGCCCCGCGGCAAGGGAGCGCGCCCACGCTGAAGATGGCGCTGCTCCTGGCGACGCTGTCGATGGTCAGTCCGCTGTCCATCGACAGCTTCTACCCGTCCATCCCCGCGATTGCCGCCGACTTCAACCTGTCGCCCTGGCAGGTCCAGCAGATCATCACGTCCTACATGATGCCGTTCGCGGTGCTGACGCTCGTGCATGGCCCGCTGTCGGACGCGCTGGGCCGTCGGTCGCTCGTGATCATCGGCATGCTGCTCTATACGCTGGCCTCGGTTGGCTGCGTGGTGGCGCCCAGCTTCGGTCTGTTGCTCGTGGCGCGAGCCCTGCAGGGCATGGCGGCGGGCATCGCCCCGACCATTGCGCGAGCGGTCGTTCGTGATCTGTATGAAGGCCACAATGCACAGCGACTGATGAGCATCATGATGATGATCTTCTCGCTGGCACCGGCCATCGCACCGGTGCTGGGCGGCTGGCTGCATGTGGCCTTCGGCTGGCGCTCAGTATTCGGCTTCATGGTGATCATGGGCCTGGCGCTGGCGACCTTCGCCTGGTTTTCGCTGCCGGAGACACACCCGAAAGCCAAGCGTTCCGAGTTCCACCTCGGCCAGTTGGCAAAGACGACCGGCCGCATCATGACCAGCCTGGACTTCATGCTGCTCGCGATGTCGGCGGCGCTGTGCATGGGCACGATCATGATCGTCATCGGTTCCGCGCCGGCGATCATCGTTGACCGTTGGCACCTGGGCGAGACGCAGTATTTCTACCTGTTCGGACCTATCGTTTCGGGTTTCATGATCTCGTCGTTCATCGCCAGCCGCATGGCCGGCCGCGTGAGCCGCGCTGCGATGCTGCGCTTCGGAAACTTCCTGTTGTCCGGCGCCGCAATCGTGCTGACGCTGCTGCTGCTCTGGAACGACGAGATGGTGGTGTGGCCACAGCAGGTGCTGCTGTTCGCGATGGCCTTCGGCGCGCAGTTCACCTTCCCCATCCTCACGCTCGAGATGCTCGACCTGCAGCCGCGCGCGCGTGGCGCGGCGGCGTCGGTCAGCTCCTTCGTGTCGCTGGGCGGCGGTGCGCTGTTCATGGGCGTGCTGGCCCCGGCACTGGGTGGCGTGCTGCACCGGATCGCCTTTGCGGCGGCGGTGGCTGGCGCGGTGGGATTCCTGCTGTGGACCATCGCGCGCCGACGCAAGGATGCGGCATAGTCCCGCTATCCAGACGAGGGGGACGATCGTGAGCACTGCCTATCCGCTGCTTCGTGTCGACAAGCGTTTCTGCGGTCCGCCGACGTCGGCCAATGGCGGCTATATCTGTGGCCTCGTGGCCGATGCGATCGGTCGCCTGGTGACGGTGCGTCTGTCCGCGCCGCCGCCGCTGGATGCGGACATGATCGTGATGGATGGGCCGGAAGGCACATGGGTCGTGCAGCATGGCGACACCCGCGTTGCCGAGGCACGGCCCGCGACGCTCGATGAGCTCGTCGTGCCTGCGCCGGTCAGTTACGTCGAGGCGCTGGACGCCGCGCTGCATGGTCCCTCCGACCCCGCCGAACACCCGTGCCCTGGCTGCTTTGTCTGCGGACCTTTGCGCCCGCGTGGCGACGGTCTGCGCCTGTTCGCAGGTCCCGTGCCGGATCGCGACATCGTCGCGACCGGTTGGTTGCCGACCGCCGACATGGCGCTCGCGGACGGGAAGATCGCGCCGGCCTTCATCGCCGCAGCGCTGGATTGCCCGGGATTCCAGTCGCTGCGCACGGGCCGTCAGCCCTGGCTGCTGGGTGAATACACCTGTCGGATCGACCGCCGCGTGCATGTGGACGAGCCCTGCGTCATCGTCGGCTGGAAGGTCGAGAGCAAGGGCCGCAAGTCGATCGTGGGCACCGCGCTGTACGACGAAGGCGGCGAGCTCTGCGCCGTCGCGCGCGGCCTCTGGATCCAGCCCAAGCCGCCAGAGGGCTGAGTGCGCGGGCTTCGCATCGTGGTGGCGCTTGTGCTGCTGGTGTATGCCGGCATTGCCGGCTGGCTCAAGTGGCATGAGAAGGAACTGGTCTTCGCGACGACGGCGAGCCGGCAACGGTCTGCCGGCGAGATTCCTGTCGGTGGCGAAACACTGACGATCCCGACGACGGATGGATCGCCCCTCGCGGCCGTCCGCTTCAAGCCTGCCGCCCAGGATTCTGGCTATTGGGTCCTGCACCTGCACGGCAACTCTGATTCGGCGTTCTCGCCGATGCAGTTGCGGCATTGCCAGCAGCTCACGCAGCTCGGCGTGAGTGCGCTGTGTTTCGATTACCGCGGCTTCGGTCGCAGCCCCGGCGAGGTCAGCGAGGCCGCCATGCTGGAGGACGCCGAAGCGGCCTATCAGTCACTGCGCGTGTCCGGCGTGCCCGACGACCGCATCCTGCTCTGGGGGCATTCGCTGGGCTCGGGCCCCGCCGTGGACCTGGCCACGCGCCACCCGGCTGCGGCACTGGTGCTCTTCGGCGCCTTCACGTCCGTGCCGGAAGCGGCGGCGGACCGCTATCCCTGGTTGCCTGTGCGCTGGCTCGTCAGCGTGCGTTTCGATTCGCGCAATCGCTTGCCGGCGGTCCACATGCCTGTCGTGTTCGCCCATGCCGAAAGCGACACGGTGATCGCCTTCCATCATGCACAGGACCTTTTCGCAGCTGCGCGCGAGCCCAAGCGGCTGCTGGTCCTGGGAGATCGCACGAAAGACGGTTTCGGCGGCCACGTCGAGCCGCTGTATGACCAGATCGCGGTGCTGCGCACCGCCTTGCCCGAGGTGTTCGGGCACGCAATCACCGCGCCCTGACGGCTGGTCCGTCAGTCGTCCTTGCGGCGGCCGCGCGTGCGACGGATCTTGTCGGGCGGCCGCTGCTTCGTTAGCAGTTCGTGCCCTATCTTCGTTTCGACGATGGCCCATCCGCGCCGACGCGGGCCCACTCGGCGGTCCTCGTGGTGCTGGAATCTGCAATCGCAGCTGTCCATCTGGGTGCAGCTCTGCAGGGGCAGTTTCGGCGGCTTTGCGCGTACCAGATGACGAACGCCCACCTCGGCTTGGGCGGCCATGCAACACGGCGCCCCAGGCTTGACCTCAACGGCCCGGAACGATCCAGGCGCAAGCGGCATGTCAGCGATCTTGGCCGATACGCCAGCTTGCGGACTGCCCCGAGTGCCTGGGGAAATCGCCTTGGATTTCTTCCGGAGGTTGCGCAAACGCGTGAACAACGACGTCTTGGAAAGCATGGGGTGGAAATTATTGCTTCCGGGGCTCCCGAAGCTGTGACAGGTTTGTAAATTCTCACCTGTCCGCGCAGCAACATGATCCATTACGGATCTAACGCGGGAGCGTCTCGGATCTCAGCTCCGCCGCAGAAACGACACGAGAAGTCCGCAAAGACCTGCGACACACAGCACCGGGCCGATAGCGTCCGGAAGGCGCACGGAATCCCAGGCGATGACGCCGGCCAGCAACAGGATCGACGCGGCGATCCGCCCATCACGCGACCGTTGGCCGCCGCGGCCTGTGCCGCCCGGTGTTTCACGGTGTGCAGCGGCAGCGGCCGAGGCTCGCGCGTCAGGTGAGGCATTGGGCTGGCTCGCAGCCTGCGCGGCATAGCGCAGCGCCGTGGGCAGGTGTTCGACCACTTCGAGCACTTCCGGCATGCGCTGCCAGAGCCGCTTCGCGACGGCCACGGGGTGGCGCGTCTCGCGGGCCCAGGCTTCGAGGATCGGTGCGGCCGTCTTCCAGATGTCGAGGTCCGGATACAACTGGCGGCCGAGACCTTCGATGTTGAACAGCGTCTTCTGCAGCAGGATCAGCTGCGGCTGGATGCGGCCATCGAAACGCCGCAGCGATTCGAACAGGCGCAGCAGCACGACGCCGAAGGAGATGTCCTTCAGCGGCTTCTCGAAGATCGGTTCGCAGATCGTGCGGATCGCCGATTCCATCTCGTCGACGCGCACGTCGTGCGGCACCCAGCCGGATTCGACGTGCAGCACCGCGACGCGACGGTAGTCACGGTTGAACACCGCGAGGAAGTTCTCGGCGAGATAAGCGCGGTCGCGAGGATCGAGCGTGCCCATGATCCCGAAATCGACCGCGGCATAGCGCGGGTTGGCCGGGTCATCGGCCAGCACGAAGATGTTGCCGGGGTGCATGTCGGCGTGGAAGAAATTGTGCCGGAACACCTGCGTGAAGAAGATAGCCACGCCGTTCTCGGACAGCTTGCGGAAGTCCGTGCCCAGTTCGCGCAGCCGCGCGATGTCGCCCATCGGCACGCCACGGATGCGCTCCATCACCATCACGTCCGCGCGGCACAGGTCGAAGTTGACCGCCGGCACATGCAGCATCGGGTTGCCGGCGAAGTTGCGCTTGAGCTGCGTGGCATTCGCGGCTTCGCGCATGAGGTCCAGTTCGTCGAGGATCGTCTTCTCGTATTCCTCGACGACTTCCACCGGGCGCAGGCGACGGCCCTCCGTGGACCAGCGGTCCGCAAGGCCGGCCAGCGTCTTGAGCACTTCGATGTCGCGCGTGATGACCTCACGCATGCCCGGGCGCAGCACCTTCACGATGACATCGCTACCGTCGTGCAGACGAGCGGCGTGGACCTGCGCGATGGATGCGGCAGCCAGCGGTTCGTTGTCGAACTCCGCGAAGAGTTCGTGGATCGGCTTGCCCAGCGAGTCGGCGACGATCCGTCGCGCCTGCTCGCCCGGGAACGGCGGCACGGCGTCCTGCAGCTTCACCAGTTCATCGGCGATATCCGGCGGCAGCAGGTCGCGCCGCGTGGAGATGGCCTGGCCGAACTTCACGAACACGGGGCCGAGCTCTTCGAGCGCCAGGCGCAGTCGAGCGCCACGGCTGCCTTCCGAATCGCGCTGGAACCAGGTCCAGGGCGAGGCGGCGAAGAGGAAGCGCAGTGGTCGGTATAGATGCGTCTCGCGCACGAAGTCGGCGAGGCCGTGGCGTACCAGCGCGCGTTCGATCTGGATCAGGCGACGGATGACACGCAGTTTCACGAGGCAGCCTCTGCAGTGGACGGCAGGCGCGCAGCGCTGAGCGCATCGACGCGGGCTGCCAGGCGATCCACGTCTTCGCGCAGGCGGTCGACATCGCGCAGGAAACCGTCTGATTCCGCGCGCGGCACGAGGTCGCGGCGTTCATGTGCGAGATATTCGGCGGCGTTGGTGACCGTGGTGCGCAGGCTGCTGCGCAGCCAGCCGAAGGCAGTGCGCGCGGCAAGACCCATCTGGTGCGCGGGCACATCGCCCACGAGCCGCGAGAGTTCTTCTTCGAGGTCGGGATGCAGCAGGGCGCCCAGTTCCTGGAATCGCGCGGCCAGTTCCGCATCGCCTTCCAGTTGCACATCGCCGCGACGGATCACGGACTGCGGATCGCCGCCCAGCATTGCCATCAGTGACAGCGGCGTGCCGCGGATCGTGGCGTCGACCGCGTTCATCGCGCCGCCGGATGCATCACGCGAGAGGCGCAGCGCGCTGCCATCGGATGCCAGCGTCCAGGCCCAGGGCGTGTGCGTGATGTCGACACGGAGGCACTGGCCTGCAAGCGAGGCGACGAGCTCCGCTGCGCGCGGCGAGGCCGCGACCTGGCGGTTCAGCAGGGATTCGATGCGTGCGGTGAGCATGGGGGTGGCGGGCCTAGTAGCGCGAGCCGCGGTGCACGGCGACGATGCCACCGCTGAGGTTGTGATAGCTGCAGTCCTCCAGACCCGCCTCTC
>CANGMU010000119.1 GCA_947454665.1 Pseudomonadota bacterium
CATCGAGGACCCCGTGGTGATCTCGCTGAAGAGCAGGCTGCCGTAGCGCGCGACGAGCGCAAGCAGTCGCCACTCCGGCAGGCTGACGCCGAAGGGATCGAGATAACGCCGGCTCAAGGTGGCCTTGGTGAGCGTGGACAGACGCATCACCATGAAAGTGGGGAACTGGTGGACTTCGAGCTTCTCGCCCTGCTCTCCCGGATCAAGCCAGGGGCAGACGTCTTCGAGGGCTTCATGCTGTTCGGCGGGACTGGGCACCCGCGATTTCATCGTCGTGCTCAAGATGAATCTCTTTTCTGTATTCTTGAACCGAGAATGGATCTCCCAGAAATGAACTGTCAACGGGTTGAAAACCGAATGGCAGGCCCGCTCCTGTTAATACCAATACCCCTATAGCGAGCCATGGCCGACCGACCCCTGCAAGTTTTCGGCAAGTCGCTGCCCATGTCCCTGCTGCGCACGCGCGAAGGCGTCGTGCAGCAGTTCCGTCACGCGCTGCGCAAGCACCAGCTGAATGAAACGCAATGGCGCGTCTTGCGTGTCCTGGCGGAGTTGCCGGAAGTGACGGCGAGCGTGCTGGCGCGGGAAACGGCCATCCTCTCGCCAAGCCTTTCGCGCATGCTGGTGTCGATGGAATCGCGCGGGCTCATCCGGCGCAAGACGGGAACGGCAGACCAGCGGCAGACATTGGTCTCCATGGGGCCAGGAGGCCGCACGTTGTTCCTGCAGGCCAGAGCGGACGTCGAAGCAGTCTATGCGGGAATGTCGGCAGCCTTCGGCGCAGAAAGGCTGGACCGGCTGCAGGCGGAACTCGAAGCGCTGCGCCAGGCACTCTCGCCGGCGCAACCGTCGTGCCGCAAGCGCAAGGTCAGCAGCCCGCGCTGAGGCCTGATCAGTCGCGCTGGACGGGCGGCACGAGCAGGCCGACGGCCGTCAGCGCAACGGGCGACAACCCCTCCCCGCCTGACTTGCTGTGGCCGATGATCTGGCTGCGCATGCGCGGATCCCAGAACTTCGTGATGTGCGTGGCGACTTCCTTGGGCGCCGCCGCATCACCCGCCTCGCTCGTGAAGAAGTTGCCGATGTCGTTCGCCATGGTGACGAGATGTTCGATGTTCATGCCAACCGCTCCTTGCGAGCCGTTGCCGCTTCACGCAGCAGGCGCAGCTGTTCTGCGTTCTCCGACTTGAAGCGCTGCTGCCAGGCCGAAGGCTGGCCGACCTTCGTCAGCTGCACCGCCGTCACCTTGTACTCGGGGCAGTTCGTCGCCCAGTCCGAGTTCTCGGTGGTGATGACGTTCGCGCCGGATTCAGGGAAGTGGAAGGTCGTGTAGACGACGCCCGGCTGCACGCGCTCGGTGACGATCGCCCGGAGCACCGTCTCGCCCGCGCGGCTCGCGATGCCGACCCAGTCCCCAGAGTTGATGCCGCGGTTCTCGGCATCATGCGGGTGGATCTCGATGCGATCCTCGTCGTACCAGACCGCGTTCTCGGTGCGACGCGTCTGCGCGCCGACGTTGTACTGGCTCAGGATGCGACCCGTCGTCAGCAGCAGCGGGAACCGCGAGCTCGAGCGCTCTTCGGTCGGCACGTATTCCGTGACGAAGAAGCGGCCCTTGCCGCGCACGAACTTGCCGATGTGCATCGTCGGCGTGCCTTCCGGCGCAGCGTCGTTGCAGGGCCACTGGATGCTGCCCACCTCGTCGAGCTTCGTGTAGCTGACGTTCCTGAACGTCGGCGTCAGGCGCGCAATCTCGTCCATGATCTCGGACGGGTGCGCGTAGTGCATCTCATAACCCAAAGCCTTGGCAAAGCCGATCGTGGCTTCCCAGTCCGCGAGGCCGCCCAGCGGCTCGGTGATCTTGCGGATGCGCGAGATGCGGCGCTCGGCGTTCGTGAAGGTGCCATCCTTCTCGATGAAGGACGCGCCCGGGAAGAACACATGCGCATACTTGGCCGTTTCGTTCAGGAACAGATCCTGCACGATCACGCATTCCATCGCCTCGAGCGCGGCCGTGACATGCAGCGTGTTCGGATCGGACTGCGCCGGATCCTCGCCCTGCACGTAGAAACCCTTGAAGGTGCCATCCAGCGCAGCCTCGAACATGTTCGGGATGCGCAGGCCAGGTTCCGAATCGATCTTCGCGCCCCAGTCCTTCTCGAACAGTTCACGGGTGACCGTGTCCGAGATGTGGCGATAGCCTGCCAGCTCGTGCGGGAACGAACCCATGTCGCAGGAACCCTGCACGTTGTTCTGGCCGCGCAGCGGATTCACGCCCACGCCTTCGCGGCCGATGTTGCCGGTGGCCATCGCGAGGTTTGCGATGCCCAGCACCATCGTGCTGCCCTGGCTGTGCTCGGTCACGCCGAGGCCGTAATAGATCGCGCCGTTGCCACCCTTCGCGTAAAGGCGGGCCGCGCCGCGAACCATCGCCGCCGGCACGCCGGTGACGTTTTCCATGGCTTCCGGCGAATTGCGCTGCTCGGAGACGAAGGCACGCCACTTGTTGAAAGCGGCGTCTTCGCAACGCTCGGCGACATAGGCCTCGTCAATGAGGCCTTCGGTCGCGACGACATGTGCGATCGAATTGATCAGTGCGACGTTCGTGCCCGGCTTCAACTGCAGGTGATAGTCCGCGTGGATGTGCGGGCTGCTGACGAGCTCGATCGAACGCGGATCGACGACGATCAGCTTTGCGCCCTCGCGCAGGCGACGCTTCATGCGCGAGCCGAACACCGGGTGGCCTTCGGTCGGATTGGCGCCGATGACGACGATGACGTCGGAGAACTGCACGGAATCGAAATTCTGCGTGCCGGCGGACGTGCCCAGCGTCTGACCGAGTCCGTAGCCCGTCGGCGAGTGGCAGACGCGCGCGCAGGTGTCGACGTTGTTCACGCCGAGCGCCGCACGGATCAGCTTCTGCACCAGATAGGCTTCCTCGTTCGTGCAACGCGACGAGGTAATGCCACCCACCGAGTTGCGGCCGTAGGTCTTCTGGATGCGCTTGAATTCCGAAGCGGCGTGTTGGAATGCCTCGTCCCAGGTCACCTTCTGCCAAGGATCGGTGATCTTCTTGCGGATCATCGGCGAGGTGATGCGGTCCGCATGCGTCGTGTAGGTATAGGAGAACCGGCCCTTCACGCAGGCATGGCCGCGGTTGGCGCCGCCATCACGGCTCGGCACCATGCGCGAGACCTTGTCGCCCTTGACCTCGGCGTCGAAGCTGCAGCCGACGCCGCAGTACGCGCAGGTCGTCTTCACGACCTTGTCCGGCTGGCCGATGCGCATCAGCGACTTTTCGGTCAGCGCGCCGGTCGGGCAGGACTCGACGCAGGCACCACAGGACACACACTCGGAAGCGAGGAAACCCTCGTCCTGGCTCGCCACGACCTTGGACGCGAAACCCCGGCCATCGATGGTGAGCGCGAAGGTGCCCTGCACTTCACCGCAGGCCCGCACGCAGCGCGAGCAGACGATGCAGGCCGAAGGATCGAAGCTGAAATACGGGTTGCTGTCGTCGACCTTGCCCTTCTGGTGGCTCTGGCCGTCTCGGCCGTAGCGCACTTCGGTGACACCCAGGTCAGCGGCGACCTGATGCAGCTCGCAGCGATCACCCGCTGCGCATTCCTTGCAGTCTTCCGGGTGGTCGGAGAGGTACAGCTCGACGACACCCTTGCGAAGCTGCTCGAGCTTCTCGCTTTCCGTCTTCACCTTCATGCCCGGCGCGACGAGCGTCGTGCACGAAGCCGGGAAGCCGCGCTGGCCGTCGATCTCGACAAGGCAGAGTCGGCAGGAGCCGAAGGGCTTGAGCGAGTCGGTCGCGCAGAGCTTCGGGATGGCACCGCCGGCGACAGCCGCCGCGCGCATGACCGACGTGCCGGCCGGGACGGTGACGTCCGCGCCGTCGATGTTGAGTGTGACCGGCGCACCGTGGGTGGCCGGAGTTCCGTGATCGTGCAGGTCTAGTGAGTGCATGTGTCCTCTCCTCGCTTACGAGCGCTTCGGAGCGAAATCAGCCGGGAAATGCTTGAGGGCGCTGGTGACCGGGAACGGCGTCATGCCACCCAGGCCGCAGAGCGAACCGCTCAACATCGTGTTGCAAAGGTCTTTCAGCAGTTCGGTGTTCGAGGCCGTGTCCTGGCCCGCGATGATCTTGTCGATCACCTCGACGCCACGCGTCGAACCGATGCGACAGGGCGTGCACTTGCCGCAGGATTCCACCGCGCAGAATTCCATCGCGTAACGCGCCATCTTCGCCATGTCGACCGTGTCGTCGAAGGCGACGATGCCACCGTGGCCCACGAGCGCACCGATCGCCGTGAAGGCTTCGTAATCCAGCGGCGTATCGAAATCCTTTTCCGGCACGTAGGCGCCCAGCGGGCCACCCACCTGCACGGCCCGGATAGGCCGGCCACTCGCCGAACCGCCGCCGTAGTCGTACAGCAGTTCGCGCAGCGTCACGCCAAAAGCCTTTTCGACGAGGCCGCCGCGCTTGAGGTTGCCCGCCAGCTGGAACGGCAGCGTGCCGCGCGAGCGGCCCATGCCGAAATCCTTGTAGAAGGTAGCGCCCTTCTGGAGGATCACCGGTAGTGAGGCCAGCGAGATCACGTTGTTGATGACCGTAGGTTTGCCGAACAGTCCCTGGATGGCGGGCAGCGGCGGACGGAAGCGGACTTCGGCACGCTTGCCCTCCAGGCTTTCGAGCAGCGAGGTTTCCTCGCCGCAGACATAGGCGCCGGCGCCCATGCGCACTTCGAGCTCGAAGGTCTTGCCACTGCCGCAGACATCCTTGCCCAGGTAGCCCGCGGCACGCGCATTGGCGATCGCCTCGCGCAGTGCCTTCTCGGCATGCGGGTATTCGCAGCGCAGGTAGATGTAACCCTGCGTCGCACCGACGGCGACGCCGGCGATCGTCATGCCCTCGACGAGGGACAGCGGATCGCCTTCCATGACCATGCGGTCGGAGAAGGTGCCCGAATCGCCTTCGTCGGCGTTGCAGACGACATACTTCTGGTCTGCGACCTGGTCATGGACCGTCTTCCACTTGATGCCGGTCGGGAAGGCAGCGCCACCGCGCCCGCGCAGGCCGGAGTCGGTGACCTCCTTCACGACGTCCGCACCCGTCATCGACAGTGCGCGCTTCAAGCCATCGTAACCACCGTGCGCGACGTATTGCGCGACGCTGACCGGATCGATGATGCCGACGCGGGCGAAGGTCAGGCGTTCCTGCTTCGCGAAATACGGGATGTCTTCGACGCGACCGTGGCGCAGCGCGTGAGGCTTGGCGTCGAAGAGGCCAGCCTCGACGAGCGCAGGCACGTCTTCGGCATTGACCGGGCCATAGGCGATTCGCTGGCCATCGTGTTCCACCTCGACCAGCGGCTCGAGCCAGACCATGCCGCGCGACCCGACGCGCGTGATCTCAAGCGGGACGCCCCGGGCCTGCGCAGCGGCCTCGATCGCGATCACGGTCTCGTCGACGCCGAGCGCCTCGGCTGCCGCATCACGGGAAATGTACAGACGCGTGGCCATCAGCGCTTGCTCCAGTCGGCGAGGATCTTGTCGAGACGCTCCGGCGTCACGCGACCATAGAGCTTGTCATCCACCATTACCGAGGGCGCCGCGGCGCAATTGCCGAGGCAATACACCGCTTCCAGCGTGAACTGCCCGTCCGGGCTGGTGCCGTGGTAATCGGCCGACAGGCGCTGCTTGGCGCAGGCCTCGGTGGCTTCGCAGTTCATCGCCTGGCAGGCTTCCGCGCGGCAGACCTGCACCACGTGCTTGCCCGGCGCGTGCTGCCGGAAGAAGTGATAGAAGCTGATCACGCCATGCACTTCGGCACGCGACAGGTGCAGGGCCTCGGCAATGCGGGGCACTGCATCGGCGGGTACATAGCCGAACTCGTCCTGGACGGCATGGAGGATCGGCAGCAGCGGACCTTGCAAGCCGGCGTGGCGGGCGATGATGCCGTCTACGGCTTGGAAACTCTGCGCAGTGAATGCGGACATGGTGGCTGCGGACCTTGCTCGGAAAATCGAGCAGCCATTGTCCGGGTCATCACGGCATACCGGAATATGCCTTGGCGTTCATATCAGGCCATGGAAATAGGCACTGGACTGCATGACTTCAAGGCTTGGTCGCGCTTCCCGCGTTTGGATAGAAGAGCTGTTGCCCGCCGATCCGATAGCGGGCGATGTCCGCCTGGCCCTGCGGAGAAATCAGGTAATCGACGAACTGCTGGCCCAGCACGCGCTTCACTGACGGGTGCTTCGCGGGATTCACGAGGATCACGCCGTATTGGTTGAACAGCCGTGCATCACCTTCGACGAGCACCTGCAGTTCACCCTTGTTGCCGAACCGCAGCCAAGTCGCACGGTCCGCGAGCAGGTAGGCATTGCTGGCGGAGGCCATGTTCAAGGCCGCTCCCATGCCTTGCCCGACCGATCGATACCAGCCGTCCTTCTCCGGCTCGCTCGCAAGCCCTGCGGCCGACCACAGACGCAGTTCGGCCACATGCGTTCCGGACCGGTCGCCCCGCGAGATGAACGGCGCACGACTGGCCTGGATGGCTTTGAAGGCCTGCGTGACATCGCGCAATCCGCGGATGCCGGCCGGATCGGAGCGCGGGCCGACGAGGACGAAATCGTTGTACATGACCGACTCGCGCTTGAGGCCATCGCCTTCGGCCACGAACTTCTCTTCCGCTTCCCGGTCGTGGACAAACACCACGTCCGCGTCGCCGCGACGCGCGGTATCGATCGCCTGACCGGTGCCCTGGGCAATCACTTTGACCACGATGCCGGTCTGGTTGCGGAACAGCGGCAACAGGTATTCGAACAGCCCCGAATCCTGCGTGGAAGTCGTGGACGCCACGACAATGGAACGCTCCGCGTCGACTGCGGACACCGCATCGTGCAAAGGCAGCAGCGCGCACAGCGCGACGCCCCAAAGAACCCTGAGTTGTTTTCGCATGATCACCGCGGCATCACACCAGCAACTGGCCGGAAATGAAGCGCCTCGCCTCCTCGGTCTGTGGATTGTTGATAACGTCCCTGGCCGTCCCGCTTTCGATGACGCTGCC
>CANGMU010000120.1 GCA_947454665.1 Pseudomonadota bacterium
ATCGCCGCGCCTTATCAGGACCAGAACTGGTCGGGCAAGCCGCCAATCGATTACTACGCGAACAACCCGAACGAAGACTCGTTCAGCATGGCCCGGTCCTGTAACGGCAACCTCTATGTCGGGGGCGCGGTCGATGGCGGCAAGGGGCCGACGGTTCTGAAGATCTTCAGTATCCCTGTGGGCTCACCGACCTGCCGCTGAAGCCGCTTCGTGCGCAAGCAGCCAGCGCTTGCGCAGCAGGCCGCCGGCATAGCCGGTCAGGCTGCCGTCTGCGCCGATCACGCGGTGACAGGGCACGATGATGCCGACGGGGTTGGCGCCGACCGCGAGGCCCACGGCCCGCACGGCGGCGGGTCGGCCGATGTGGGCCGCCAGCGCGCCATAGCTCATCGTCTGACCGGCCGGTATGCGGCGCAGTGCCTGCCAGACGGATTGCTGGAAGGGCGTGCCTGCGGTGTGGACGTGCAGGGACTCTACCGCATGCATATCACCCTCCAGATAGGCATCCAGGGCGCGAGACAACGCCGCGGGCAGGGCTGAGGGCTCCAGCTGATAGCCGCGACCTTCCGGCCCCCAATGCCGTGCCAGCAGGCGCTGCAACCGGGCCTCGAAATCCCGCCATTCCAGGGCGCGCAGCCGGCAGTCTGTGTCGTAGACGACGAGGCACTCGCCGGCCGGGGTCGACCAGTCGCCGATGAACAGGGGCTCGGTGGCCAAGAGGTACTCCTGCGGCGTGTGCCGCCTGCGGTAGAGTCCGCTCATGATGCCACTGAACCTCGACACGCGGCCCGAGCCGCTCACCATCGACCTGGCGGCCACCGCCGTCATCGTCGTCGACATGCAGAACGCCTTTGCGAGCCCCCGGGGACTGCTCGATCTGGCGGGCGTGGATATTTCTGGCGCCGACGCAGTGGTTCGCACGCTCGCGCCTTTGCTGGATGCAGCGCGTGGCGCGGGCATGCCCGTGGTCTATCTGCAGACTGGCTACAAGCCGGACCTCAGCAATGGCGGTGGGCCCGAGTCGCCGAATCCGCGCAAGGAAACGGCCCTGTGCCTGATGCGGGCCCGACCGGAACTGCGCGGCCAGTTGCTGGTGGAGGGCACCTGGGACTTCCAGATCGTGGATGCGCTCGCGCCGCAGCCCGGTGATGTCGTCGTGCTGAAGACGCGCTACAGCGGCTTTGCGAACACGACCTTGGATGCGCAGCTCAAGGCGCGGGGCATCCGGAACCTCGTCTTCGTGGGGATCGCGACGAATGTCTGCGTGGAGTCCACGTTGCGCGATGCCTATTTCAACGAATACTGGCCGATCCTCGTGACGGACGGCGCGATGCAGGCCGGTCCGCCGGAAGCGCACGCAGCGACCGTGTTCAACGTGGAATCCTTCTTCGGCTGGACGATCGGCGCGGCGGCGCTGGTCGATGCCCTCAACCGGTCCAGAGCGCCTCGTACGTAGGGCTCCGGTTGAGGATGCCGCCCTTGAAGACCTGGATCCGTTCCGGGGGCGGCGTCGGGGCCTGGCAGCGCTGCAGCTGGCAATAGCCCAGGCCCATGCGGCCACCTTGCGGTCGGAAGCCGGCGAGCTCCAGCAAGGTGGGATACAGGTCGAAGTGGGTGAGCGTGTCGGTGGCCGCTTTCTCGACCGGGTCCGTGGCGATCAAGTTATAGATCGTCCGCTTCTTGCTCGTCTCGAGCGTGTCGTGGATGGGGTTTTCCATCGCGATGTGGTCGCCCTGTACGACGACCGCGACTCGATCGAGCCAGCCCTTGGCCGCGATCTCGTTCACGAAGTCCGCGACCTGCGCGGCCGAGCAGCCCAGGATGCCCTTGAAATTCCTGGCGCCGCGCTTGCGGCATTCATCGCTCAGGATGCCATCTGGCCCGTGCGTGTCGACGGTGAGGATCGTCAGGTTGAAGGGCTTGCCTGCCGCCATGAGTCGCGTGAGCTCTTCGCGCGCATGGACGAAGAGGTGGTCGTCGCGCAGGCCCCAGGTCTTCATCTTGCGGCGGTCTTCGCCGGCTGCGATCCATTCGCGCGCGCCATAGCGGCGCGTGTAGCCGTGGTCCTTCAGGAAGGTGCCGAGGTCCGCGAATTCCAGATACGGCCCGTTCATGAAGATGTTTTCGTAGCCGCGCTCGCGCAGCAGGTCGCCCAGGCAGGTGGCATGCGGCAGGTAGCGATGCAGATGCAGCCGGTCATCCTCGGGAGACGGCAGGATGGAGACCTTCAGCGGGACGCCGCATTGCGTGGCGACGATGCCGGCGATGGTCCAGTGCGCACCGCCGGACTGCGGGTAGTTGGGGAAGGACAGGTATTGCTGCTGTAGTGAGGTCAGCGGTTCGATGAGGTCATGGCCGAACAGCGCCTTTTCCTGGTACGTGGCTTCCATCGATTCGACGTAGATCATGACGAGACTACGCGGCCTGCCGTTGGGTTCCAGTTGCACGTCGCGCGGTGCGACGTAGTACTCGGCGAAGAGGTCGGGCCCGAAGAAGGACGCGACGTAGTCGGCGAAGTCGAAGGTGTACAGGAAAAAGCCCAGGCTGCCGGCCAGCGTTACCCAATGCAGCTGCCGCTGGATGAACCACCGTCCGCTGCGGGCGACCCGCCACAGCGCTGCCGTGGCGATCAAGGGCAGGCCCAGCCCGATCAGGAGATAGCGCTGGACGGTGCCCGCGTCCGTCTGCAGGAGGCCGCCGGCGCCGAAACGCAGGTGGTAGATGAACTGCTCGAAGGAGACGTCGCCAAAGGTCAGCACGGACCAGACGCAGGTGCCCACCAGGAAGAGCCCGAGGAAGCCCGTGAGCAGGCGGGGCAGTTGATGAAGGAACGGATGGCGCAGCACGGTCGTCACCCTAACTGCAGGCCGCGACAGCCACAAGCTTGCGCTACCATGCGGACTGGTTTTGTAAGCTTTCAGCAGGAGTTCAGCATCATGTCCGAACCGGTTGTCGCAGGTCGCGTGCCCCTCGGTGTCGACGTCGAGGCGGGAAAGACCTATTACTGGTGCACCTGTGGCAAGTCGGCCAGCCAGCCGTTCTGCGACGGCTCGCACAAGGGCGGTGAATTCGCGCCGCAGGCCTACAAGGCGGAGACCACCGGCAAGGTCTGGTTCTGCAGCTGCAAGCAGACGAAGAATGCCCCCCTGTGCGACGGTTCGCACAAGCAGCTGCCGCCGGCCTGAACCATGCGGCACGCGGCGATCACGGGTTGGGGCAAGTGCCTTCCCCCGGCGGTCCTGACGAATGCGGACCTCGCGACCTTCCTAGACACGAACGATGACTGGATCGTGTCTCGGACGGGCATCCGCGAGCGTCGCGTGTCCCATGTCCGACTTGAAGCGCTCGCCCTGGTGGCCGCGTCGCGTGCGCTGGCTGCGGCGGGGCTCGAACCCGGCGCCGTAGAGCTGATCGTCTTCGGTACCTGCAGTTTCGACGACCAGGTGCCCAACCAGGCATCAGGCCTGCAGCACCGCCTCGGTGCCACGCGGGCCGCGTCCATGGACGTGAACACGGCCTGCACGAGCTTCCTGTATGCCCTGTCCACCGCGAACGCGATGATCCGCAGCGGCGTCGTGCGCAATGCGCTCGTCGTCGGCGGCGAACTGATCACGCAGCTCATGGACTGGGACAATCGCAATGTTTCCGTGCTGTTCGGCGACGGCTGCGCGGCGCTCGTGCTGGAAGCCACCGATCGCGAAGAGGGGCTGCTGGGCGAACGGCTCGGCTGCGATGCCGAAGGGCGGTCGTCGCTGGTCATCCAGGGCATGGGTAGCCGCTATGCGGACTTCGAGCGGCGCTATGGCGCGACCGACTGGGTATTCGAAGGGCAGGAGATCTTCAAGCGCGCGGTGATGGGCATGTCGCAGGCCAGCGCGGAAGTGCTGTCCTCGCAGGGCTTGTCGGCCGATGACATCGATCTGGTGGTCCCGCACCAGGCGAACCTGCGCATCATCGAGGCCGTCGCCAAGCGTGCCGGCGTGCCCATGGAACGCGTGTTCGTGAACGTGCAACGCTACGGGAACATGTCGTCGGCAACGGTACCGGTGGCGCTGGTCGAAGCCCTCGAGGAAGGGCGCGTGAAACCGCATGCGCGGATCCTGCTGCCGGCCTTCGGGGCCGGGCTGACCTGGTGCGCCCACCTGATCCGCTGGGGAGAGCGCGTGACGCCGCTGGGCCACAGCGATGCCGAGCTTCCGCCCTGTGACCGCACGGCACTCGAACTGGTCACGGCCCTGCGGCAGCGACGCATCCGATGATGCAACGCAGGGAATTCCTGGCCTTGGCAACCGGAGGTGGTGCGGCCTGGCTGGCTGGTCTGTCGCCGGCGGATGCCGCGAGCTCAGGATTGGCGTATTCGAACCTCGGCGATTGGCTGGGTTTGGTGACGGGAGGTTCTGCGCCGGTCGTCGTGGCCCAGGCCGGCAAGGCCCTCCTGCTGGTCGACGGGAGCGATGCACAGGGCGCGCGGGCGCTGCAGGGCCTGCTGCACCGGCAATTTCCGGGGGGGCGGGTCACCACGCTGTTCAACACGCACTGGCACCTGGAGCGGACGGGCGCCAATCGGTTGTTTGCCGGGCAGGGCGCGCAGGTCATCGCCCACGAAAATACCCGGCTGTGGCTGCAGGTGATGCAGCGGCAGGCGGTCGCGGCCCTGCCGAACCTTACGTTCTTCCAGGGGTCCAAATCGGTGGACTTCGGCGGCCAGCAGGTTGCCTATGGGCTGTTGCCGCAGGCGCACACCGATGGGGATCTGTTCGTGCACTTTCCGCGGCAGGATGTGATCGTCGCCGGGGACATCGTGTCGGGCGACCGCTGGCCGGAGCTCGACGTCGACTCGAAGGGCTGGCTCGGTGGCATGCTGCTCGCGTTGAAGTCCCTCGCGGGCCGGTGCGGCGAGGGGACCCGCGTGATCGGGGCGACCGGGCAGGTGCTGGGTCGTGCCGACATCCGGGCGCAGCAGGAAATGTGTTTCGACCTGCTGACGCGCATCGGGCAGAGTTATTACAAGGGCGAGACCTGGGCGCAGTTCCAGGCCTCGAACCCGCTGGGCGGCCACGCCGCGAAGTCGGGGGATCCGGGGCGCTTCCTGCGCGCGGCCTACGACGGCGCCTGGCACCACGTGAACGAGATCAGGCGCCCCGGGCGCCAGGAGTGGGTGGGATGAGGCGTTCGATGCGTGTGCTCGTGGCCCTGCTGGCCGGTCTGCCCCTGTTCGCGGGGGAGGCGGGTGCGGCGGATGCTGCGCCGGCGGCCAACACGGACGTGCATCGGAACTGGGGCTTCCTCGACAAGTACTGCGGCAACTGCCACAACGCCACCGACTGGGCGGGCGGCATCGCCTACGACACGCTCTCGCCGGATGACGTCTGGAAGGACGGCGAGGTCTGGGAGCGCGCGGCGCGTCGCCTGCGCGGGCACCTGATGCCGCCGCCGGGTGAACCGCAGCCCGACCCGGCTTCCCGCAACGCCTTCCTGAAGGCCATCGAGACAACGCTGGATTCCAGCGCGAACGCAGCCGCCAATCCGGGCAGCGTGGGCCTGCATCGCCTCAACAAGCCCGAATACGCGAACGCGATCCGCGACATTCTCGATCTCGAAATCAATGTCGCGAACCTGCTCCCTCGGGATGACCAGAGTTCGGGTTTCGACAATTCGGCGGACGTGCTGAAGGTGTCGCCGGCATTCCTCGAGCAATACCTGAACGCCGCGCGCCAGGTCAGTGTGCTGGCCGTGGGCAACCCTAATGCTCGTACGCAGAGCACGAACTATCCGGGCAGCTGGCAGGCTTCCCAACATCTGCACATCGAAGGCCTGCCGCTGGGAACGCGCGGCGGTATGCTCATCGAGCATGATTTTCCGGTCGACGGTGAATACGACGTCACGATCAATGGACTCGTCGGCGCCGGCTATCTCTGGGGCGTGATGGAGCCGAACACGCTCATCGTGACGGTCGATGGCCAACGTGCCTTCGAAGCGACGCTGGGTGATGCCAAGGACCTCGATGCCGTCGACCTGCAGCAGGCCGAAGGCGTGGGTCGCATCAACGACCGCTTCCGCAACATCAAGCTGAAGGTGCCGTCGGGACGACATCGCATCGGCGTCGCGTTCAAGCAGACCTCTGCCGCGGAGATCGACGACCCGTTGCATGACTTCGTGCCTGTGGAGGGCGTGGGCCTTGCGGTCAATGGCGTATCCAGCGGTCCGCGCATCAGTGGCGTCGAGATCCGCGGCCCCTTGAGCCGCACGGCCCTGAGCGACACGCCAAGCCGCAAACGGCTATTCGTGTGCCGGCCGACGAATGCGTCGGAAGAGGCGCCCTGCGCACGCCGCATCCTCGGCACCGTGGCGCGCAAGGCGTTCCGTCGTCCGGTGAACGACGCGGACCTGGCCGGGGCGATGGCCTTTTTCGCCGAAGGTCGCAAGCAAGCTGATTTCGACACGGGCATCCAGAAGGGCCTGATGGCGATCCTGATCAGTCCGAAGTTCCTGTATCGCACGCACACGCCGCCGGCCGGCACACAGCCGGGGCAGCGCTTCCGGATCGCGGACATCGACCTGGCCTCGCGCCTGTCGTTCTTCCTGTGGAGCGCGCCGCCGGATGACGAACTGGTCGGCCTGGCCGCCGACGGCAAGCTCAAGGACCCGCAGGTCTTCGAGGGTCAGGTGCGCCGCATGTTGAAGGACCGTCGTGCGCATGCACTGGTCACGAATTTCGCGTTCCAGTGGCTGAACGTCCACGGCGTCGAGATCGTCAACCCGGACCAGAACCTGTTCCCGGACTATTCCGAGGACCTGGTCGATGCCTTCAAGACGGAGATGGAGCTGTTCATCGGCAGCCTCTTCGAGGCGGACCGTAGCGTGGTGGACCTGCTGACCGCGAAGCACAGCTTCCTGAACGAACGGCTTGCGCTGCATTACGGGCTGCGCAACGTGCGCGGCAGCCAGTTCCGACGCGTCGAGTTCAGCGAGTCCTATCGTCGGGGCCTGCTGGGCAAGGGTGCCTTCCTGATGGGCACGTCGTATGCGAACCGCACGACG
>CANGMU010000121.1 GCA_947454665.1 Pseudomonadota bacterium
ACCTCTCTCGCAACGGCTGGACCAAGCGCACCCTGAAGCCAGGCGACAAGGTGAGCTTCGAAGTGCACCCGCTGAAGGACGGCCGCAAGGGCGGCTTCATGGTCAGCGCGAAGCTGGCCGACGGGACGGTGCTCTACAACCTGCCCCGGCGGCCCGAGAAATAGCTCCGGGTTTTGGGATCCCGAATTGACAGTTCGGGATCCCGGGGGCAGGATGCTGCACCTTTTATGAGCACCCACCTGACCGAAGCCATTGTCCGGATCCGCGAGATGATTCTCCGCGGCGATCTGGCGCCCGGTCAGCGCGTCGCGGAAGCGCCGCTCGCCGAGCAGCTCGGCATGTCACGCACTCCCGTGAGGCAGGCCCTGCCCCTGCTGGCCAACGAAGGCCTCCTCGCGGAGCACGACACGCGCGGCTTCGTGGTGCGTGCCTTCACCGCCGACGACGTGATGGACGCCATCGACGTGCGCGGCACGCTCGAGGGCTTGGCCGCCCGTCGCGTGGCCGAACGCGGCGCCACCCGCGCCTTCCTGCGCGAACTGCGCAACTGCCTGGAGGACGGCGACGCCATCCTCGGCAAGCGGCGCGTGGAAGAGGCCGACGAGGCCAACTATGCCGAGATGAACCAGCGCTTCCATTCGCTGATCCTCTCCGAAGCGGGCAGCCCGATCCTCAGCGAAGCGATCGAGCGCAACAACCGCATCCCTTTCGCCGGTCCCCAGGCGCTCGCGTTCGACCGCGGCAACCTGGACCGCATGTATGACCAACTGCGTTACGCCCACCGCCAGCACTACGGCCTCGTAGAGGCCTTCGAGCGGGGACACGGCGCGCGTGCAGAAGGCCTGATGCGCGAACACGCGCATGTCGTCGAAGAAAGCATCAACCTGGCCGCCTTCCCGGTGGCTCCCATTCAAACCAAGGAAAGAGCATGACGTACAAGAATCTCGAAGAGCGCATGAAGGCAGAGGGCGGCGCCGTCAACATGCTGCGCAACTCGCAGTCGGGCCCGAACCCGTATCCGGTCAAGCAGCCGGAATACACCAACTGGCGCGACGAGCAGTGGGCCTGGCAGAACACGGCCGTGCTCTTCAACCAGTCGTACCACATGACGGACCTCTACGTGTCCGGTCCGGACGCCTTCGAGCTCCTCGAGTCGCTGGGCATCAACAGCTTCAAGGGCTTCACCCCGGGCAAGGCCAAGCAGTACGTGCCGGTCACCTGGGACGGCTATGTCATCGGCGACGTGATCCTGTGCTACCTCGCGCCAGAACACTTCAACCTGATCGGCCGCCCGCCGGTCGCCAACTGGGTCCAGTACCACGGCGAAACGGGCACCAAGAAGGACGGCACGAAGTGGAACGTGAAGTTCGAGCGTGACGAGCGCTCGGCCTCGCGCCCGAACCCGACCGCCCGCAAGACCTATCGCTACCAGGTCCAGGGCCCGAACGCGATGAAGGTCATGACGAAGGTGCTGGGCGCCACGCCGCCGGACCTGAAGTTCTTCAACATGTGCGAAGTCACGATCGCCGGCAAGGCCGTCACGGCGCTGCGCCATGGCATGGCCGGCCAGCCGGGCTTCGAGCTCTTCGGACCCTCGGAAGACGGCCAGGTGATCCTCGACGCGATCGTCGCGGCGGGCAAGGAATTCGGCCTGCGTCTGGTCGGTTCGCGCGCCTACTCGTCGAACACCCTCGAGTCGGGCTGGATCCCGGGCCAGATGGCCGCGATCTACTCGGGCGACGAGCGCATGAAGAAGTACCGCGAGTGGCTGCCGGCCGTCGGCTTCGAAGCCAACGCCTCGCTGGGCGGTTCGTACGTGTCGGACAAGATCGACGACCACTACACGACGCCGCATGACCTCGGTTACGGCTTCATGATCAAGTTCGACCACGACTTCATCGGCCGCGAAGCGCTCGAGAAGATCGCGAACAACAAGCACCGCATCAAGGTCACGCTCGAGCTGAACGACGAGGACGTGGCCAAGGCCATCGCCTCGCAGTACGGCAAGGAAAACGAGCGCGCGAAGTACTTCGACTTCCCGTCGGCCGTGTACTCGATGTACCCGCAGGACGCCGTGCTGTCGAAGGACGGCAAGAAGCAGGTTGGCGTGTCGACCTGGGTCGGCTACTCGTCGAACGAGCGCAAGGAACTGACGCTGGCCTACCTCGAGCCGGAATCGGCCGTGCCGGGCACGGAAGTCGTCTTCGTCTGGGGCGAAGCCCCGAACACGAAGAAGCCGACCGTCGAGTCGCACAAGCAGGTGCAGATCCGCGCGATCGTTTGCCCGGTGCCGTACGTGGCGTCGGTGCGTTCGGTCTACGCGGAAGGCAGCTGGCGCGAGAAGGGCAAGGCGGAGTAATCCCCCTTGCCTCGGGCTGCCGCACAAACGGCAGCCCTTGCGCAGACGAAGAGGCCCCGAAAGGGGCCTTTTTCGTTGGTGCGCGAAGCCTGAGCTAGAACCTCAGCTGTCCCTGCTGGGGCTTGCCGGTCTGCAGATCGAGCTCGGCGATGAACTGCGGGATGCGTTCGCGCAGATCGAAGAAACCGCGCGTGGCATGCGGCCAGAGCATCGAATCGTAGGGGCGCCTCAGCTGCAGCAATTTCAGGCGCCGCATCGACAGCCAATAACCGGCATCGGCGAGCGTCTCTTCAACCGGGCCGACCGGCGCGCAGGGCGTGACGACCACCGACGCACCAATGCGCTCGGCCCATTCGGCGATCGAATCGCCATCGAGCCCGCGCAACTGTTCCGCGGGACAGCCGAAGTGACTGCGCGCGCGCGCAAGGGCATCGCCCATCGCGGCATCGGTGAACTGCAGCACCCGATCCGACACCGGCCAGGGCGACCGCGTCTGCGCCGTGGTGGCGCCGGCCACGCCGATCACCTGCGTGGCATCGAGCCCCAGGCTTTCCGGATGCAGGTCCTCTTCGGTCAGCAACAGCGCAAAGCGACCTGCGGGCGGTTCGATCACGGCCGCAGGCAATGCCACGCGCGGATGGTTCTGCGATTCGGTGAGCGGTTCCGCGCTGGTCACCAGACCCTCGGGCGAGAAACGGCCGCGCGTGCAGGTATGGATGTTGTCCGCGCGCGCAAGATAGTGCTTGCCCGTCGTGTGCAGACCCGCGACCCAGCGCCAGCCCAGCGTGTTGGAAGCCGGGTCGCCATCCAGCAGGTGGCGGTACATGAAATCCGCGCCGAGCTGCCAGGGCAGCTTCAGCGTGAAGATCCAGATCGAGGCAAACCACATGCGCGCGTGGTTGTGCAGGTATCCCGTCTCGCGCAGCTCCGCGACCCAGGCATCCAGGCAATCGATGCCCGTCTCGCCGGCGATGGCCTTCGCCAGCGCGCTGGCCAAAGGTCCACGCCGCGCCAGCTGGCCGCGCAGGTTCGTGAGCACGCGACGGTAATCGGTCCAGATCGAGGGTCTGGCTTCCAGGTACCCCTTGAAATAGCCGCGCCAGCAGACCTCCTCGATGAACTTGCCGGCGGCAGCGGCGGAATGCTGGGCCAGCACGGCCTGCAGCACATCCGCTTCGGTAACGAGACGGTGGCGGATCCAGGGCGACAGACCCGATACGGCGTGTTTCGCGCTCGGGCCCAGGTCGTTGTTGCGGCCGGTGGCGTAAGCCTTGCCCGCACGGGGCACGAAGGCGGCCAGGTGCTCGAGACCCGCTGCGCGAGTCGCGTGCATGCCACAGGTATCGCCAACAGGTAGATCCAACATGGATGCAAGCATAGCGTCCTTGCTCGATCCCCGGCGTGCATCGGTACTAAACTTCAGGTCACTAAAAAGGCCGCCACAGGCCTAATCCAGGGGATGAACTCGATGAACACTCGCCTGACCGCCCTGACTGCCATCGCGGCTGCCGTTGCCGCAGCCCTGCCTGCCGCACACGCTGCAGATGAAGGGCTTGCCGAAGTCGTGGTCACCGCCATGAAGCGCGAACAGACCCTGCAGGACGTGCCGGTCGCGGTGACCGTCACCTCGGCGGAGACGCTGCGCAACGCGGAGATCCACGACATCCTGGACCTGCAGACGATCGTGCCCTCGCTGCGCGTGACGCAGCTGCAGACGTCGACGCAGACGAACTTCCTGATCCGCGGTTTCGGCAACGGCGCGAACAACCCCGGCATCGAATCTTCCGTCGGTGTGTTCATCGACGGCGTGTACCGCTCGCGCTCGGCTTCGATGATCGGCGATCTGGTGAACGTCGAACGCGTCGAAGTGCTGCGCGGCCCGCAGAGCACCCTCTTCGGCCAGAACGCGTCGGCTGGCGTCATCAGCGTCACGACGAAGAAGCCCTCGTTCACGCCTTCGGGCAGCATCGAGGTCGGCGCCGGCGACTACAACTGGAAGTCGGTGAAGGGTCATTACACCGGCCCGATCAGCGAGCGCGTGGCCTTCAGCGCGACCGTCGGTGCGAACTCGCGCGATGGTTACTTCACGAACCTCGCCAACGGCAATGACCTCAACGACCGCAACCGCTACGACCTCAACGCGCAGCTGCTGGTCAACGCGACGGACAACCTCAGCCTTCGCTTCATCGCCGATTACGGCCGCATCGACGAGAAGTGCTGCGGCGTGGTGAATCTGCTGAACGGCCCCACCGGCGCGCTGGTTCGCGGCGTCGGCGGCAACCTCTACACCGGTCCGTATGGCGACCGGAAGGTCTATCTGAACGGCGAACAGGGCAACCTGGTCAACAACTCGGGCGCCTCGATGCATGTCGACTGGAAGCTCGGCGCGGTCCAGGTGTCGTCGATCACGTCGCTGCGCTCGCAGGGCGCGACCTTCAACTACGACTCGGACTTCACGAGCGCGGACCTGGTCCCGACGAACATCAACGACCAGGGCATCCACACCTTCACGCAGGAACTGCGTGCCAGCTTCGACAACGGTGGCCCGGTCAGCGGTCTCGTCGGCGCCTACGCCTTCAGCGAGAACGTGAAGTACGACAACAAGATCGCCTACGGCGTCTCGATGCGTGGCTATGCCTCCGGCCTTGTCGGCGGCGCCAGCGGCCCGGCCGTCGGTGCCGCGACGCTCGCCGGCCTGGAAGCGCAGCTGGGCCTGCCGGCGGGCAGCTTCTTCAAGACCGGCACCGGCCTCACGACGAAAGCGAAGCAGGACAATGAGGCCTATACCTTCTTTGGCCAGATGGACTGGAAGGCCACGGACAAGATGACGCTGACGGGCGGCGTGGCCTGGACGAAGAGCGACAAGACCGTGTCGATGGATTCGACCAATAACGACGCCTTCGCCCAGCTGAACTTCGTGCAGATCGGCTTCGCAGGGGCCTTCCAGACAATCACCGGCCTTCCGGCGACGCCGGCCAACATCGGTGCGGTACTCGCCAACCCCGCCACGGCGCCTTACGCCGCACTGGCCGACCGCATCTCGGTCACGCCCTGCCCGGCGCCGGCCGGACTGCCGGCCTGCAACACGGCGCTCGCGCTGTATCCACTGCAGTTCCTGACGCCCGTCGTGCCCTACTCGAATGCCGCCTCCGGCGACAGCAAGGCCACTTACACGCTGCGCCTCGCCTACAACATGATGGACAGCGTGAAGGTTTACGGCGGTGTGTCGACGGGCTTCAAGGCCACGTCCTGGAATCTCTCGCGCGACAGCAAGCCCTTTGCGCCGACGCCGGGCGACCGCTCGCCGCTGGGTGGCTATGCGAACCCGTACTACGGCCGCTACGGCAGCCGCTATGCAGGTCCGGAAGAATCGACGGTCTATGAGCTCGGCCTGAAGGGCAAGTGGCCCACGGCCGCCCTGAACATCGCCGTGTTCGACCAGGAGATCAAGGGCTTCCAGTCCAACATCTTCACGGGCACCGGCTTCACGCTCGCCAATGCGGGCAAGCAGTCGACGAAGGGCGCCGAGGTCGAGCTGCTCTGGTCGCCGCTGCGCGCCTGGGAATTCTCGGTCGCGGGCACCTTCATGGATCCGAAGTACGACAGCTTCAAGGGCGCCGAAGGCCCGAACGGCCCGACGGACCTTTCCGGTACGCGGCCGGCGGGCGTGCATCCGACGAGCCTGTCCACGGCAGTCACGTACAAGTGGGAACACGGCGCCTACACGGGCTTCGTGCGCGCCGACTACCAGTACGAGAGCAAGGTGCAGGTCGTCGAGAACGTGCCGGAAAGCTACGCGTCGCGGGAAGTGAACATGCTGAACGCGTCGTTCGGTGCGAGCCGCAACGGCTGGGATGCCACGCTGTGGGTGCGCAACCTGACGGACCAGGCCTTCCTGCTGAGCGCCTTCCCGTCGGTGGCGCAGAGCGGCAGCCTGTCGGGCTACGTGAACGCGCCGCGCATGTGGGGCGTCACGCTGCGCAAGTCGTTCTGATGCAGAGGCCGGCGCAGCCGGCCTGTCAGCCGAGGAGGGCCGGACTGCCGGCCTCCACGGCATAACGCTTCACCAGATGCCGGCCGCTGGCCGGATCCTTCACGTCGTCGATGCCCATCAGGTCGACGACGAGTTCGCGCGGCGAGAGCCGGCATTTCAGATAGCCACGTGTCTCGCCCTTCGCGAACGAAAGGTTCGCATTGTCCTTCAGCCACTGGTCCATCAGACGCTGTGGCCGTGTGCCCGACGACACGGACGACACGACGAACTCCGGTGCGATGGCGGCCGACGCCGCGTCTTCCGCATCCCGCGTGACATGACCCACGACGAAAGCGTGCACGTCGCCTGTGAAGATCACGGTGTTCTTCGCGTGGGACCGCTCGATGGATGCCACGAGCCGGTCGCGCGCCGAGCGATACGTGCCCCAGTTGTCGTTGCTGTAGCGGCGTGACGGCCCGGGCTGTTCGTCGACGGCGGACACCATCGTGCCCTGCACGAGCAGGTTCCAGCCCGCCTGCGATGCCGCCAATCGCCCATCGAGCCAACGCTCCTGCGCGGCGCCCAGCATCGTGCGATCACGCGTATACATTGCGTCGCAGTTGATGAGCGGCGGCGGCTCGTTCTCGGGGTAATCCTTCAGGCAGGTCTTGGGCGAACGGTACTGGCGCTGGTC
>CANGMU010000122.1 GCA_947454665.1 Pseudomonadota bacterium
AGACGGCGCTGAGCAGCACCGTGGTGCCCACGTCAAAGACCGCGCCGGATCCGACGCTGGCCCAGGCGCTCGACCGAAACGGCAACGGCGTCGTCACGACGGAAGAACTGACGGCGCAGACCCAGACCCTCGCCGACCGGCTGTTCGGCAACCTCCGGCAGACGCCTGATACCGGTCCGGTGGTGGTGCCCAGCCAGCCTCAGAAAACGCTCACGGAAGCCAAGGCGCAGGCCGATGGCTCCGTGCAGGCCGCTGCCAGCAATTCCAGCGCTTCCAACGCGGTGCAACTGGGCAACCCCGGCCGTGTCATGGCACTCATGAACCTGATGGATCTGGTCAGCGCCTACGGGCCGACCGGCGAGCCCAACACGCCCACGCTGCCCAGCGGCAAGACCGTGGACGTGTCGGTCTGACTCAACTCCGGTAGCTCTTGCGCGGCGCGCTGCGGTGCGCGACTTCCGGTGCGTACGGCGGCGCCGTCAGCACGCGTGTCTGAGCCTTGGCTCGTGCTTCCGGGAAACCATCCGTCGGTTCCGAAGCCAGAATCGCGTCAAATCGTTCCTTCATGCCCGGCTTGAATTCCGGATGCGTGAGAATGAACAGGTCATTGTTCTTCACGCCGTTCAGCACGCGCTCGCCCGCTTCCAGCGGATCCATCATCAGCGCGGCAGAGCCCTCGGCCGAACCGATGTTGTCCGTGCTGACGCCGCCCGGGCAGAACACGGACGTGCCGACATTCGTGCCCATGAGCTCCACGCGCAGCGCCTCCATCATGCCGACTGCGGCGAATTTGGTGGCCGTGTAGACACCGGCGTTGACGCCCGGCAGCAAACCACCCATCGAAGACGTTGTCAGGATGTGCGCGCCTTCCTTGTGGGCCAGCATGTGCGGCAGGACGGCCGACACGCCGTTGTAGATGCCGGTGAAGTTCACGGCGACGGCCGCATCCCAACCGCGCGCATCCACCTGGCTTGCCTGACGCAGTGTCTTGATGCCGGCGTTGTTCACGAGCAGGTGCAGGTTGCCGAACTTCGCGTTGATCTGGGCCAGGGTCTTCACCCAGCCCTCGCGATCCGTCACGTCATGACGCAATGCGATGACGCGCGAACGCTGTTCCGCTGTGAACAGCTTCAGCGCAGGCTCGACCTGGTCTTCCTGGATGTAACCCATCACCACATTCATGCCGGCATTCGCTGCGGCGCGCGCGATGCCAAGGCCGATGCCGGTGTTGCCGCCGGTGATGTAGACGGTCTTGCCCTTGAGGTCGGTGAGCTGCGGCTGCTGACGCTGGCCCGCCGCGGGCGGCGTGCCCAGCACCGGATCGCCAGGAGGACGGCGCGCGGCGGGCGGCGCAGCCTCGGGTGCTGCGGCCTGCGTGCCGGAGGGTGCAACGCCCAGCACGGCAGCGGCGCCGGCGCTCAAGGCCATGCCACCGAGGAAGCGGCGGCGGTCTGAATTCGTGTTGTCGTTCTGCATGATCCCCCCAGTCATTGATTCGTTGAAACTTCGACGAGTATGCCGGGCCGCAGTTCAGGAGGCACCAAAGAAAAAGGGCGACCCGAAGGCCGCCCCTTTTGCTGATCGCGTTATCCGCGCTGCAGGATCAGAACTTCTTCTGGATCTGCAGGTGGTATTCACGCGGCGGGGCCAGCAGGCCGTACTGTGCACCCGAGCTCGCCGAGAGGTCGAAGTTCGACGTGTAGTACGTCTTGTCGAAGAGGTTGGACGCGATGGCCGCGAACTCCCACTTCGAATCCTGCGCCTTGTAGGTCACGCGAGCGTTGGCCATGTGATAGCCGGTGACGCGATTGCTTGCGGTAAACACTGCACCGGTGTTGAAGCCACCGTTGAAAGAGTAATCGAAGCGCGGCGTAAGCGTCGCGTTGCCCGGCATCACGATTTCGTACTGAGCGCCAAGGCTCCACTTGCTCTTGATCGTGCCCGGTGCCGACTGGCCCACGGTCAGGCCGGTGACGTTGGCACCCGTCGGACCCTTGAGCAGCTTGGTGTATTCGAAGTTCAGGTCGCTGAACGTCGCATCGACCGTCAGCCCGTTGACCGGATGGGCCTCGACCTCGATTTCATAGCCCTTGATGTCCGCATCGCCGGCATTGAACGTGGCGGCGCAGGGATTCGCGGGCGTGAGCGTCGGGCAGGTGAGCAGCGTCAGCTGGATGTCCTTGTACTTGTTCATGAACGCCGAGACGTTCACGCGCAGGCGACGGTCGAAGAAGTCCGACTTGGCGCCCAATTCATACGCGGTCAGCTTTTCCTTGCCGAAGGGCACGACCTGCAACGGACCGAAGGGACGCGCGTTCGTGCCGCCTCCCTTGAAGCCCGTCGACAGGCTCGCGTAGGTCATCAGCTGTTCGTTCCAGCGATAGTCGAAGTTCAGGCGGTAGTCGACGTTGGAACCTTCAAAGGCACCCGGATGGCCATTGAGGCTGTCGAGACCCAGCACCAGCGAACCACCCACCGGCAGACGGCTGTAGTTGTAGGTCTTCTTTTCCTTCGTGTAACGCACGCCGGCGTTCACGTTGAAGGCATCCGTGGCGTGCCAGCTGCCATTGGCAAAGCCGGCATAGGTCGAGGCCTCGACCGGATCGTTGCCGAAGAATTCAAAACCTGGCACCGCGTACGGCAGCATCTGGTGCGTGGCATAGGTCGTCGTCTGGGCGAAATAGAAGCCACCGACGGTGTAATCGACCTGCGGGCCGACCTGGCCGTTCAGACGCAGTTCCTGGCTGAAGCTGTGGTTCCACAGGTGCTCGGCACCCAGCGAACCGGCCACCGGCGAGACATCGTTGTCCTCGACCCAGCGGCTGTCGAACTGCCGGTACGAAGTGATCGACTTCAGCGCAGCGCTGTCGCCGAGCTTCCAGTCGACCGTGCCGTTGACACCCCACACCTTGGTGTGGGTGATCGGCGAGTAGCTGAGCGTCGAGCCAGCCAGGGGGTTCGGCGGGCCGAACGCGTTCTGCGGACGGATCGCGGAGAAGCTCGCATAGCTGGTGTTGACGTTCGGCGGCAGGAACGCAGCCGTATAGGGAACGGTCGTCGAACCAAACCGCGTCGCCGAAGCCAGGGCACCGCCCGCATTCGGGTTCACGGCCTGCAACACGACTGCTGCAGTCTCCGAATTGTCGCTCGTCAGGTCGCCCGACAGGTTGACCTCGACGTCATCCGACGCCAGCCAGCGCAACGCCACGCGCCCGGCGGAGTAGTCCTTGCCACCTTCATGGCCATTGATGCAGTCACCCTGCTGCGAGTTGGCCGGCACACCCGAGTTGGGGAACTTGCAGCCATAGTCGACCAGCGTGACATAGCCGTCCTGCTTCTTGCTGACGGCCGAAAGACGCAGGAACAGGCTGTTGTCCGCGATTGCGAAATCGGCGACACCGCGCGCATCGATCAGGTTCCGCGAGCCATAGGTCAGGCGCATGGAGCCGCTGTTGTCGCCCTGCGGCTTCTTCGAGTACAGCTTGACCGAACCACCCTCGTTGTTACGGCCGCCCAGCACGCCCTGCGGGCCACGGGCGATTTCAACGCGATCGAGGTCGAGCAGGTCAAAGTTCGAACCCGTCAGGCTTGAGTAGTAGACGTCGTCGATGTAGATGCCGACGCCCGGCTCGAACGCCGGATCGAAATCCGCCTGACCCACGCCGCGGATACGCGCCGACATGCCGGGGCCGAAGGCACCGCCGGTTTCGAGGAGCGTCACGTTCGGGGCCTGGGCCGCGACAGCGGCAAGGCTGTTCTGGTTGCGGGCTTCGAGCAGGGCTGCATTCACCGCGGTGATCGCGATCGGCGTGTCCTGCAGCTTCTGCTCGCGGAACTGTGCCGTCACGACGACTTCAGCAAGGCCCTGGTCGTTGGCCGGCGCGTCAGCAGCGACGGCAGCAGCGGACACCGACGCGGCAGCCAGCGAGGCCAGCGCCATCGGGCGCAGCACTCGACGGACAGAGAGAGCAACAGTCGAATTCATTCGGATAAGCTCCTTGGAGGGATGGATTGCAAGACGCCAATCGCGTCGCGCCAAACACAGGAATGTTGTTTTATTGCGACACGCTGTGGCGTCTAGTAAATACCAATTATGGTTGAGGTCGCAACTGTTGAGGGTCCAACATGGCTGAATTTCTGCTCGTCCATGGTGCCTGGCACGGCGCCTGGTGCTGGGCCGACACGATCCGCCGGCTTGAACAAGCAGGGCACACGGCGAAGGCGATTGACCTGCCCACGCAGGGCGGCGACACAACGCCTGTTGCAGGCGTGGGCCTTCAGGAATGGATCGATCGCGTGGTTGAAGCCCTGCGCGGTTTCGAACGCCCGCCGGTGCTGGTGGGACATTCCATGGGTGGCATGGTCATCACCGGTGCCGCGGATGCGGTGCCCGAGCTCGTGGCACGGGCGGTCTATGTGTGCGCCTTCCTGCCGCAGGACGGCGAGTCGCTGATGGAGATCGCGTCGCGACCGGAATGCCTGGCGGATACGGCGCTGGTGCAGGAACCCACGCCGGACGGGCTCTGCGTGACCGTCACGCCCGAGAGCGCGCGCGCTGGCTTTTACGGACACTGCGCGGAGGCGGACATCGCGGACGCACTGCCCCGCCTGCGGCCCCTGCCCATCAAGACGGTGCTGGATCCTGTCCGCCTCCGACATGCGACAGCGCCGGTGCACCGTCACTTCATCGCCGGCACGCAAGACCGGGCGATGCCGATCGCCTTGCAGCGATACCTGATCAGCCGTTCACCAGGTATCGCGGTGACGACGCTGGAGAGCGACCATTCGCCCTTCCTGTCGCACCCCGATGCGCTGTTGGCCGCCCTCCTTCAGAACCAGCTGTAGTTGAAGCTGATGCTGATGCGGTCGCGAGCCACCGGGTTCGCGATCACTTCATGGCGCAGCCAGCTTTCGAACAGCAGGAGGCTGCCCGCGGCGGCCGGCATCGTCACCCAGCTGCGGCTCTCGGGCGCGCAATCGGCCTTGCGCGGCGGCGCTGCCATGAATCGCTCCAGGCGCGGATCCTCGAACTTCAGGCCCGGCGACCCGCGCGGCACCTGCACGTAATAGGTGCCGCTGATCGTGGACAGCGGATGGAGGTGCAGGCTGTGCGTGACATGCTGCGGCATGATGTTCACCCAGCAATCGGTCATCACCAGCGGCCGGTTCGTGAGGTCGAACTCCAGCGCCGCGGCATACTTCGCCACATGCCGGTTCAGCAGCTTTTCAAGTTTCGCGAAAGTAGGCGACAGCTGCTGCATGCGACTGACCGAGCCATAGGACGTATAGCCGCCGGGATAGCTCTTTGCTGACCAGCGCTGGCCGGCGCCATCATCCTCGGCAAGCTGCAGGCATTCGCGCAGCAGGCGGTCGTTGAAGGGCTTCCAGGGCTGGCGCTGGAGCGGCGCCGCGTAGATCCGTGTAGGGAAGAAAGTCTGCACGCTCATGTCATCATCCCGTCAGGCACTGTCGAGTGGAGACTTATGATGGCAGAGACGCGTGCGATCAATCCGTGGACCTGGCAGGACGCCTATGGATTTTCCCAGGCGGTGGAAGCCCGGTCGTCGCAGCGCTGGCTCGTTTGCTCGGGACAGACGTCGGTGGATGCGCAGGGCGCCCCCCTGCATGCGGGTGACCTGCGGGCCCAACTGAGGCAGGCGCTCGATAACCTGGAGAAGGTGCTGGCAGAAGCCGGCATGGGCCTGCAACACGTCGTGCGGCTGAATTACTACACGACGGATGTGGCTGCGTATCTGGCGGCATCGAATGAAGTAGAGGCCCGCTTTGCCAGCGTGTCGCCGCGACCGGCTGGTACCTTGCTGGGCGTGGCCGCCCTCTTCCACCCGGACATCCTCATCGAGCTGGAAGCCACAGCGGTCGCCTGAGACCGCCGCCTGTCTCAGGGCGTCAGCTTCTCGATCGGGACGATGGTCACGGACTTCGCGCCTGCCTTCAGGCGCACCATCCCGAAGGGATCGCCCGGCTTTGAGATCGCCCCGCCGCCATTGGCCACGCGAGCGGTGACTTCCAGCTCTTCGCCCGCCGAAAAACCGGAACCGCCCATCATGGCGTCGGTACTGAGCAGCTCGACGTCCTGCGGGAAGCTCGCTTCCAGCCGCTTGGCAGCAATCGGCGGCCCCCGCTCACCGGGACGTCGCGCCGAGACGAACAACGGCGCGCCAGCCTTCAACTGCGCCGCAAACGACGGCGCCAGCGTGATGCGCAGCTTCACCGACACGGCACTGGCCGCCGGTGTGGCGGGCACGCTGGCGGCACGCGCAGCCGGTGCAGCCGCCTCGGCGTCGATGTTCTGGATGGTCTGCTCGATGAGACGACGCACTTCCGGAGGCGGCCCGCCGGCCAGCAGCGTCGCGAAGCGCTCGCGGGCCAGCGTCTTCTCTCCGCGTTCAAGCGCCGCGACCGCGCTGTAGAACAGTGCCTTGGTCGACTTCGGATCGAGGACCAGCGCCTGTTCGAACAGCTTGCCCGGACGACCGGACAGATCGCCCTGGTTGCCCAGCACCAGCGCCTCGGCCAGACCCGTCAGTGCATCTGCGCTCTTGCCACCGGCGATTCGGTCAGCGCGCTGGTAGGCCCGGATGGCCATGGGATAGGTCTCGAGCTGCACGTAGGACTTGCCCAGCAACAGCCAGCCCTGCAGGTCGTCCGGATTCTTGTCGAGACGACGCGCAAGCCGACCAACCATGTTCTCGGGCGTGAGCTCATCTGCCGAAGGCTTCCAGGACCAGCTACTGAAGTTCACATAGAACAGGGCTGAGCCGCCCACCAGCAGTACAACGACCACCGCCAAGGCCGCCTTCGCCCGGGGGGTGCCTGCCCCACGCAGCAGCGGCACGGCCATCAACGCGCAGGACAGCAACGCGAGCGCACCCGCAATCAACAAGAAGGTCGTCATCAGGCCTGGCTTTCGTCGTCGACCGTCGACGCATCGCTGTCGAGCAGGCGTCGCCGCTGTGCGACGACGCGCACGGCAATCACCGCACCTGCC
>CANGMU010000123.1 GCA_947454665.1 Pseudomonadota bacterium
CGAAAGACACCCAGAATCGACGGAGTTTTCCCATGACGGCACGGCTGATGGACGGCAAGGCGATCGCGCTGGCGTTGCGCGAGGAGATCAAAGCGAAGGTGGACGGCCTTAAGGCCGCCGGCAAGCGCGTCCCGGGCCTCGCCGTCGTGATCGTGGGCCAGGATCCGGCCTCGCAGATCTACGTGCGCAACAAGCACCTGGCCACCGAAGCGGCCGGCATGAAGTCGATGATGCGCGTGCTCCCGGAAACCGCGACGCAGCAAGAAGTCCTGGCCGTCGTCGCGGAACTCAATGCCGACGCGACCGTCGATGGCATCCTCGTGCAGCTGCCGGTGCCCAAGCACATCGACAGCAAGTCCGTCATCGACGCGATCGCCGTCGAGAAGGACGTCGACGGCTTCAATCCTGAAAACATCGGCCTGCTCGCGCAGCGCACGCCGCGCCTGCGTCCCTGCACGCCCTACGGCTGCATGAAGATGCTCGAGCACTCGGGCATCGATGTGAAGGGCCTGGACGCGGTCGTCCTCGGCCAGTCGAATATCGTCGGTCGGCCGGCCGCGCTCGAACTTCTGATGAAGGGCGCCACGGTCACGATCTGCCACAGCCAGACCAAGGACCTCGTCGGCCACATCCGCCGCGCGGACCTCATCGTCGCGGGCATCGGCAAGCCGGAGTTCGTGAAGGGCGAATGGATCAAGCCGGGCGCCATCGTGATCGACGTGGGCATCAACCGCCTGCCGTCGGGCAAGGTCGTCGGCGACGTGGACTTCGAGACGGCGAAGGAAGTCGCCTCGTGGATCACGCCGGTTCCGGGCGGCGTGGGCCCGATGACCATCGCGATGCTGATCCAGAACACGCTGGAAGCCTACGAGCACCGCGAGGGCAAGTAAGGCAGGGACGGCCCCGCCAGGCGGGGCCTCGCGCCGCTGAAGATCAGCGGCGGCGCCAGGTGGTCACGCCACCTGGCTTGTCTTCCAGGATCACGCCCTGCGCGGCCAGTGCGTCGCGCAGGCGATCCGATTCAGAGAAGTCCTTCGCCTTCTTGGCGGCCAGCCGCGCCGTCACCAACGCATCGATTTCCGCATCAGTCGGACCAGAGGTCTCGGCGGTATCGCCCGCCTGCTGCAGGCGGAACCACTGTTCAGGATCCTGCTGCACGAGACCCAGCGGCACCGCGAGACGGCGGAAGTGCGCGGCAAGCCGCGCGGCAGCGGATTCGTCGCCGGCCGCCCGAAGCGTATTGATCTCGCGCGCCATCATCTGCAGGACGGCAATGGCTTCGGGCGTATTGAAGTCATCGTCCATCGCCGCGTTGAACATCGCGGCCTGCGGTACTTCGCCCTCGACTGGCACGACGGGCAGCCCGCGCAGTGCGTTGTAAAGCCGACCCAGCGCCGAGTCGGCCTGCTCGAGCTGCGGAATCGAATAGTTGATCGGACCGCGGTAATGGCTGCCGAGCAGCAGGTAACGCAGCACCTCCGGATGGCGCAAACGCGGCTTCACTTCGCGGTAGGTGAAGAAGTTGCCCAACGACTTGGACATCTTCTCGTCATCGACGTTGACGAAGCCGTTGTGCATCCACAGCTTGGCGAAAGGATGACCCGTCGCGCCGCAGGACTGGGCGATCTCGTTTTCGTGGTGCGGGAACTTGAGGTCCATGCCGCCGGCATGGATGTCGAAGGTGTCGCCCAGCAAGGCCGTCGACATCGCCGAGCATTCGATGTGCCAGCCCGGACGACCGGCACCCCAGGGCGACTCCCAGGAGGGCTCACCCGGCTTCACCCGCTTCCACAACACGAAGTCGAGCGGATCGCGCTTGGCCTCGCCGATCTCGATCCGCGCGCCGGCGCGCAGGTCCGCGAGGCGCTTGCCGGAGAGCTGGCCGTATTCGGGGAAGCTGGACACGGAATACAGCACGTCGCCGTCCGCGGCGACGTAGGCATGGCCACGCTCGATCAGCCTACCGATCATCGACAGGATCTCCGGCACGTACTGCGTGGCGCGCGGTTCGTGGTCGGGCTTGTCGCAACCCAGACTGGCTGCATCCTCGTCCATCGCCGCGATGAAACGGCCCGTGAGGGCATCGATCGGCTCGCCTCGCTCAGCGGCACGGCGGATGATCTTGTCGTCGATATCGGTGATGTTGCGGACGAAGTCGACGGTAAAGCCGGAGGCCTTGAGCCAGCGGCGGACCATGTCGAAGACCACCATCATGCGCATGTGGCCGATATGGCAGAAGTCGTAGACCGTGATACCGCAGACATACATGCGGACCTTGCCCGCCTCGAGGGGCGTGAAGGTCTCGAGTTGGCCGGTCAGGGAATTGTGGATGCGAAGCATGGGCGCGGAGTCTATCCGGTCACGACGGGAAGCTGGGACACCCCTACAATGTTAGCCCAACGATGACTGACGCCCCCTACCTCTTCGTATCGGACCTCCACCTCGACGCAGCCTTGCCCGAGGCCGTCGACCAGTTCCGCGCCTTCCTCGAGGGGGAGGCGCAGACAGCGGCCGGGCTCTACATCCTTGGCGATCTCTTCGAAGCCTGGGTGGGTGACGACGACCCGGAACCCTGCCGGAGCGCCGTCTGCGACGCCCTGCGCGCATACACCGCGGCGGGCCATCCGACCTGGGTCGTGCGTGGCAACCGCGATTTCCTGTTCAACACCGGTTTCGAGACGCGCACGGGTTGCACGCTGCTGCCGGATCCGGTGCGTGTGCGCATCGGAGCACTGGATGCCTTCGTGAGCCATGGCGACGTGCTGTGCACGGACGACCATGCGTACCAGGAACTGCGCAGCATCGTCCAGCAAGCCGACTTTCAATCGCGCTTCATGGCACTGCCGCTCGAGACGCGCCGTGGCATCGCAGACAGGGCACGTTCCGGCAGCAAAGCCCACACCAGCCGCGCGGCCTATGAGGTCATGGACGTGAATCCCGATGCGATCCGCACGGCATTCCGCGTGACCGGCACGCGGCTCATGATCCACGGCCATACGCACCGACCCGGCATCCACACCGTGGACGTCGAAGGTCAGGCCTGCACGCGGATCGTGCTGGGGGATTGGTATACGCAGGGCAGTGTCCTGCGAGTGCGTACGGATGGTTCCTTCGAGCTGAGCGAACTACCGCGTTGAGGCGCTGACGTGCTGCCACGTTGATCAGGCGTGGCTGCGTCCCTCGTCGGGGACGCGAAGCGCACATCCCTGTGGGCTCGGGGCCGGCCATCCCTGGCCGGCCACGCCCCGCCGAGAGACGCATCCACGCCCTGGCAGCGAAGCAGCGCATCGACGCAAGTCAGTGCGGGCACTCAGACAGCAAACCACGCGCACGCTGTTCTCGGACTAGCGGAAGTTCTCGGCTCGCGACGGGGCGTGGCGCGCCAGGACGGCGCGCCCCGAGCCCACACGGACGTGTTCCGGGCGTCCCCGTCGCGGGCTGAAAACTTCCGCAGGGTTCTGCAGTTTGCGCCGACGGTTGGTGACTGAGCGTCAGCCCGGGTGGTGACAGGCCACCGTCACGCCCTCGATCACACGCGGACGCGGCCTCACATCACCGCACAACACATCCGCCCGCGGACAGCGTGGGGCGAAGACGCAGCCCGAAGTGGGCGGCGGAGGGACTACGTTGACTGAACGCGGAGTAGCCGTAGATGCTGCGGTGGTCGTGCCGCGGTCACGTCTTCGTGCGCGCCGCGGATCGGCGACGAGGGCCGCGGCAAACAGGAGTTGTGTGTACGGATGGCGGGGTGCGGCGAAGATCGCGGACGTCGGCCCCTGCTCCATGACCTGGCCCTGATAGAGCACCAGCGTGCGATCGCAGAGGAAGCGTACCGCCGCGAGATCGTGCGCGATGAACAGCAGCGCGAGGCGCCGCCGCGTGCGCTCGGCAGCGAGCAGGTCCAGCACCTGAGAGCGGATCGACACATCGAGCGCCGAAACCGGTTCATCACACACCAGCACGGCCGTGTCGGCGATCAAGGCGCGCGCAATACCGATGCGCTGGGCCTGGCCCCCGGAGAACTGATGCGGATAGCGCTCGAGCATCGCCGCTTCCAGCCCGACGGCCTGCATCGCGGTTTCGGCCCGAGCGCGCCGCGCCGCGCGATCCAGATTCGGCTCGAAGGCGCGCAGGGGCTGGGCAAGGATTTCCTCGATGCGCATGCGCGGGTCGAGGCAGGCCAGCGGATCCTGAAAGACCAGTTGCAGGTCGCGACGGCGTTGCCGCAGTTCATTGGGAGAAAGGATCGCCAGATCCTCGCCTCGCAGGAAGACCTGACCTGACGTCGGCACCACGAGCCGCAGCGCGGCGCGTGCGAGCGTCGACTTGCCGCTGCCGGACTCACCCACCACGGCCAGCGACTCGCCGACACCGAGACTGAAGCTCACCTGATCCAGCGCACGGAAGATTTCAGGTTTGCGCAGCAGCCCTCTACCGCGGCGGTAATCCACGACCAGGTCACGGCCCTCGAACAGCAGCGGACCGCTCATGCGCCCTGCCCCGCGCCCAGTTCGAGCCGGCGTGCCGCATCGAGCAACTGCCGGGTATAGGGTTCTCTCGGCGTATCGAACAGCTCCAGCGCCGAAGCCTGTTCGACGATACGACCGCCGCGCATGACGGTGATCGTGTCAGCAAGCTGCGCGAGGACGCCGAGGTCGTGCGTGACGAACAGGATCCCCATGCCGAGCCGTTCGCGCAGGTCGAGCAGCAGTTCGAGGATTTGGGCCTGCACGGTCACGTCCAGCGCCGTCGTCGGTTCGTCCGCCAGCAACAGGTCCGGCTCACAAAGCAGCGCCATCGCGATCATCACGCGCTGGCGCATACCACCAGAGAGTTCGTGCGGATATTGCCGCAAGCGTCGCAGCGGATCGGACAGGCCGACGGATTCGAGCATCGAGGCGGCCCGGTCGCGTGCCTCCGTACGGCTGCAACGGCCGTGGACCTGCAGGACTTCCGTCAGCTGCAGGCCAAGCCGCAGTTGCGGATTCAGGGCTGTCATCGGATCCTGGAACACCATCGACAGACGATTGCCCCGCAGCGACTGCAGGCGGGATTCGGGCGCACCGATCAAATCCTCGCCGTTGAGCCGCGCACTGCCCTGCAGGCGCGCGCCCGCCGGCGACAGACCCAGCAGGGCCAGCAGCAACTGCGTCTTGCCCGAACCGGATTCGCCGGCGATGCCATGGATGTCGCCTTTGCGCAGCGACAGCGAGACACCCTCGACGACGTGCCGGCCGCCGGGCAGTTCCACGCCGAGGCCATCGACGCACAACACGGGTTGATCAACCATGCCCCTTCCCCCCGTGCTGGCCCGAAGCCGGATCAAAACGGTCGCGCAGTGCATCACCGATCCGGTTGCAGCAGTAGACGATCACGGCAAGCAGCAGCGCGGGCTGCAGGAGCAGCAGCGGGCGCGACCGCATCTGCGCCGCACCCTCGGCGATCATCACGCCCAGCGAGGTCAGCGGTGCCTGGGCTCCCAGGCCCAGGAAGCTGAGGAACGCCTCGATGAGGATGACCGTCGGGATGGTGAGCGTGAGGTAGACGACGACGATGCCCAGCAGGTTGGGGATCACGTGGCGAAGGATGATCTGCGCCGAGGTCATGCCGCCGACGCGCGCGGCTTCGATGAACTCGCGCTGGCGCAGCGAGAGGGCCTGCCCGCGGGCGATGCGCGCGATATCCAGCCAGGACACCGCACCGATCGCGACGAACAGCAGCACGATGTTCCGGCCGAAGATGACCGTCAGCACGATGACGAAGGGGATGAAGGGCACGGAGTACAGCACGTCGACGGCCCGCATCATCCACGAGTCGGTCCGGCCGCCGACATAGCCCGCGGTCACGCCCCAACCCACGCCGATCACCAGGCTCGTCAGGCTGGCGAGGATGCCCACCAGCAGCGAGATGCGGCAGCCCCACATCAGGCGCACAAGCAGGTCGCGCCCGAGGTCGTCCGTGCCCAGCAGGTGCCCGCCGGCAAGCCGGGGCATGAGATCCAGCTCGTCCCAGGAGGGCGTCGCGTAGTCATAGGGAGAGACCCAGGGCACGACGAGTGCCGCCACGAGCACGACGCCGAGCACGGTGTAACTGGCGATCGGGTGCTTCATTCGAGCCTCACGCGCGGATCGAGCACGGCATAGCAGATGTCGGCGATGAGGTTCGCGGCGACGATCAGCAGCCCGTAGAGGACCGTGACGCCCATGACCAGGGTGTAGTCGCGGTTGAAGGCGCCATCGACGAAGAAGCGGCCGATGCCCGGCAGGCCGAAGGTCGTCTCGATGACGATCGAACCGGTGATCACGCCCACGGCTGCGGGGCCCAGGAAGGACACCAACGGCAGCAAGGCCGGCTTCAGGGCATGGCGCAGGATGACGGTGCGCCAGGGCAGCCCTTTCGCGCGCGCGGTGCGGATGTACGGGGCATGCAGCACGTCGGACAGGCTGGCCCGCAGGATACGGGCGACGTAGGCGATGTAAGGCAGCGACAGCGCGACGACTGGCAGCACGAGGTTGCGCAAGGCCCCGCCACCCCAGTCACCCGCCGGCAGCCAACGCAGCCCCACGGCGAAGACCAGCACGAGCAGGGGTGCCGTCACATACACCGGGATGGAAATACCGAGCAGCGACACGGCCACGCCGATGCGATCCCAGAGCGTGTTGCGTTTGACCGCGGCGATCAGGCCCAGCGGGATTCCCACGATCAGCGCCAGCAACAGGGCCAGGCCACCGATGGTCAGGTCGATCGGCAGGCCCTGCGCGATGAGCTCGTTGACGCTGGTGTTGCGGTACTGGAAGGAAGGACCGAAATCGCCCTGCGCCAACTGGCCGAGATAGCGCAGGTATTGCAGCGGCAGCGGTTCGTCGAGGTGGTAGGCCGCCTCGATGCTCGCGCGGATCTCCGGCAGCATTTCCCTTTCGCCGTCAAAGGGGCCGCCAGGGGCCGCATGCAGCAGCGCGAAACCCAGCGTGACGATCACGAA
>CANGMU010000124.1 GCA_947454665.1 Pseudomonadota bacterium
CCGCCGTTTCCTGACGGGCCTGGCGCTCACCCTGTTCACGTGGATCATCGCGATGAACACGATGGACCTCCTGCCGCTCGACCTGCCGTCGAACATCGCCGGTGCCCTGGGTCATGAACACGCCTTCTGGCGCGTGCTGCCGTCCGCCGACCTCAACGGCACGATCGCCATGGCGATCGTCGTGCTGTTCCTCGTCGTTGGCTACGCCATTCGCGCCAAGGGCATCGGCGGCTACCTGCACGAGTGGATCGCGGCGCCCTTCGGCGGCCATCCGCTGCTGTGGATCCCGAATATCGCCCTGAACGCCGTCGAACTGCTCGCGAAGCCTGTTTCGCTCGGCATGCGACTCTTCGGCAACATGTTCGCCGGCGAACTGCTCTTCATGCTGATCGCGTTGCTGGGCATGGCGGCCACCAATGCTGCTACCACCGCCGGCGCGATCCCGTTCTTTGTGGGCCAGGTCCTCATGGGGGCCATCTGGGCGATCTTCCACATCCTGATCGTCGTCCTTCAGGCTTACATCTTCATGGTCCTCCCCATCGTGTATATCTCGATGGCGGAAGAGCACCACTGACGTCCGGGTTCATTTTTTCCGATCTTTTTGACCTTTTTCGACCAGGAGACTTGAAATGGAAGCGATCGCACTCGTCCAGGGTTACACCGCGCTGGGTATCGGCATCATCATCGGCCTGGGCGCCATCGGCGCTTGCATCGGCATCGGCATCATGGGCTCGAAGTTCCTCGAGTCGGCTGCCCGTCAGCCGGAACTGACCCCGATGCTCCAGGGCCGCATGTTCCTGCTGGCCGGCCTGATCGACGCGGCGTTCCTCATCGGCGTCGGCCTGGCGATGCTGTTCGCCTTCGCCAACCCGCTGCTCGCGAAGCTCTCGGGCTAAGTGACGCATAGCAGTTAGGCAAGCTTCGAGGCGGCAATGGACATCAACGCGACCTTTATCGGGCAGATCGTCGTTTTTCTGATCCTGCTCTGGTTCTTCACGAAGTTCGTCGTGCCGCCTCTGGCTGACGCCAATGCTGCGCGCCAGAAGAAAATCGCCGAAGGGCTTGCTGCCGCGGACCGCGGACAGAAAGACCTCGACGAGGCGCAGGCCCGTGCGAACGACGTGATCCGCGAGGCGCGTGACCGCGCCAACCAGATCCTCGACCAGGCTTCGCGCCGCTCGAACGACATCGTCGAGCAGGCGAAGCAGGCTGCGCAGCAGGAGGGTGACCGACTGGTCACGGCCGCCAAGCAGCAGATCGAGCTCGAGGCCACGCGCGCACGCGAAGAGCTGCGCCGCGAGGTTGCGCGTCTGACCGTTGCGTCGGCTTCGAAGCTGCTGGGTCGCGAGATCGACGCAGCGAAGCACGCCGACATCCTGAACCAGCTCGCCACCGAAATCTGACCGGCACGCCATGGCTGACAGACTCACCATCGCCCGTCCCTACGCCAAGGCTGCCTTTGCCACGGCGCAGGCGACATCGCGGCTCGGCCCCGCTTCGCTCGCGATCGCGCGTGGGGCGGCCGCGGTCTCGGACGAGCGGGTCAAGCACCTGCTCGGCAGCCCCAAGGTCACGGCCGCGCAGCTGGCCGATTTCATCTGCGACATCGCGGGCAGTGACCTCAGCGACAACGGTCGCCGGTTCTTCCGCCTGCTGGCCGACAACAAGCGCCTGGGCTTCCTGCCGGAAATCTCGCGCGTGTTCGATCAGCTGAAGGACGACGCCGAGGGCGTCATCGATGTCACCGTGACCTCCGCCGCGCCGATGGCCGCTGGCGAGCAGGGCGCGTTGGCCGCGTCGCTCGAAAAGCGCTTTGGCCGCAAGGTCCGCGTCCATGCCGAGGTTGATCCGGAACTGCTGGGCGGCGCCACCGTGCGCGCTGGCGACCTGGTCATCGACGGCTCCCTGAAATCGCGACTCGAACGCCTGGCGTACGAGCTGACCGCCTAAGAATTCCCAAGAGGACGAAAAGAATCATGTCTATCAAGGCATCGGAAATCAGCGACCTGATCGGTCAGCGGATCCAGAATTTCGCGGGCGCGACCGAAGCCCGCAACGTGGGCAGCGTCGTCTCCGTCGCCGACGGCGTCGTACGCATCCACGGCCTGGCCGATGCGCGCTACGGCGAGATGCTCGAGTTCCCGGGCAACGTCATGGGCCTCGCGCTGAACCTCGAGCAGGACTCGGTCGGCGCCGTGGTGCTCGGTGAATACAAGGGCATCCGCGAAGGCGACACCGTCAAGACGACGGGCCGCATCCTCGAAGTGCCGGTGGGTCCGGAACTGCTGGGCCGTGTCGTGGACGCCCTCGGCAACCCGATCGACGGCAAGGGCCCGATCAACGCCAAGCAGACCGCGCCGATCGAGCGCGTCGCCCCGGGCGTGATCTACCGCAAGTCGGTGAGCCAGCCGGTGCAGACCGGATACAAGGCCGTCGACTCGATGGTCCCGATCGGCCGTGGCCAGCGCGAGCTGATCATCGGCGACCGCCAGACCGGCAAGACCGCGATGGCCATCGACGCCATCATCAACCAGAAGTCCTCGGGCATTAAGTGCGTCTACGTCGCGATCGGCCAGAAGGCCTCGACCATCGCGAACGTCGTTCGCAAGCTCGAAGAGCACGGCGCCCTGGCGCACACGATCATCGTCGCGGCCCCGGCCTCGACGCCGGCCGCCCTGCAGTACATCTCCGCCTATTCGGGCGTGACGATGGGCGAATACTTCATGGACAACGGCGAAGACGCGCTGATCGTCTATGACGACCTGTCCAAGCAGGCCGTGGCCTACCGCCAGATCTCGCTGCTCCTCAAGCGCCCGCCGGGCCGCGAGGCTTATCCCGGCGACGTGTTCTATCTCCACAGCCGCCTGCTGGAGCGCTCCGCGCGCGTCAACGAGCAGTATGTCGAGATGGTCACCAACGGCCGCGTGAAGGGCAAGACGGGCTCGCTGACGGGCCTGCCGATCATCGAAACCCAGGCCGGTGACGTGACGGCCTTCGTGCCGACGAACGTCATCTCGATCACCGACGGCCAGATCTTCGTCGAGTCCGACCTGTTCAACGCCGGCATCCGCCCGGCCATGAACGCCGGCATCTCGGTGTCGCGCGTCGGTGGTGCCGCCCAGACGGACATCATCAAGCGCCTCGGCGGCGGCATCCGTCTCGCCCTTGCGCAGTACCGCGAGCTGGCAGCGTTCTCGCAGTTCGCATCCGACCTCGACGAGGCGACCCGTCGCCAGCTCGAGCGCGGCCAGCGCACGACGGAAGTCATGAAGCAGAAGCAGTACGCGCCGATGTCGGTCGCGGAAATGGCCCTGTCTATCTACGCCGTCAACAGCGGCTACATGGACAAGGTCGAGCTGAACAAGATCGTGGCCTTCGAGACTGCCCTGCAGTCCTTCGCGAACGGCACGCACAAGGCGTCCCTCGATGCGATCAACGCGGAGCCGGTGCTGAAGAAGCACGAGGCCACGCTGAAGCAGATCGTCGAGGACTTCATCGCGACCGGTTCCTACTAAGGAACCCGGGTAGCAACACATGGCCGGCACCAAGGAAATCCGCACCAAGATCGCGAGTGTCAAAAGCACTCAGAAGATCACCAAGGCCATGCAGATGGTCGCGACGTCCAAGATGCGTCGTGCCCAGGACCGCATGAAGCTGGCGCGGCCGTACGCGGACAAGATGCGCACGGTCATCGGCAACCTGTCGCAGGCGAACCCGGACTACCGCCATCCGTTCATGGCGACGCGCGACGTGAAGCACGTTGGCGTCATCATCATCTCGACGGATCGCGGCCTGGCCGGCGGCCTGAATGCCAACCTCTTCAAGCAGGCGATCAACCTGTTCAAGGAGTGGCAGGACAAGAACGTGCCGGTCAGCCTGTGCCTCATCGGCGCGAAGGGCGCCGCGTTCTTCCGTCGTCTCGGCATGCCGATCCTCGCGAACGTCTCGGGCTTGGGCGACAGGCCGCACGTGGCCGATCTCATCGGCACCGTGAAGGTCATGCTCGACGCCTACCGCGAAGGCAAGATCGACAAGCTGTTCCTCGTTCACGCCGAGTTCGTGAACACGATGACCCAGAAGCCCCGGATCGACCAGCTGCTGCCGGTCGCGGTTGCCCCGTCGTCGGAGCTGCAGGAACACTGGGACTACATCTACGAGCCGTCTGCCGGGGAAATCCTCGACGGCCTGCTCATGCGCTACGTCGAGTCGCAGGTCTATCGTGGCGCCGTCGAGAACGTCGCGTCCGAGATGGCCGCGCGCATGGTTGCGATGAAGGCTGCCACGGACAACGCCGGCAAGCTCATCGGCGACCTGCAGCTCGTCTACAACAAGGCCCGCCAGGCGGCGATCACCACCGAGCTCGCGGAAATCGTGGGCGGCGCGGCAGCGGTCTGACGACCACAGAATTCTGAAGGAAGCACCATCATGGCAACTGGCAAGATCACGCAGATCATCGGACCCGTCATCGACGTCGAGTTCCCGCGCGAGTCGATTCCCGCGGTCTACGAGGCGCTGAAGCTCGACGGCGTGGACCTCACGCTCGAAGTGCAGCAGCAGCTCGGCGACGGCGTCGTCCGCACGATCGCGATGGGCGCCTCGGAAGGCCTCAAGCGCGGCATCACCGTGCAGGCCACGGGCAAGCCGATCAACGTGCCGGTGGGCAAGGCCACGCTGGGCCGCATCATGGACGTGCTCGGCACCCCGCAGGACAACCGCGGTCCGGTTGCCTCGGAAGGCACGCTGCCGATCCACCGTCCGGCCCCGAACTTCGACGAGCAGGCGGGCGGCCAGGACCTGCTGGTCACGGGCATCAAGGTCATCGATCTCCTCGTCCCCTTCGCGAAGGGCGGCAAGGTCGGCCTGTTCGGCGGTGCCGGCGTCGGCAAGACCGTCAACATGCTCGAGCTGATCAACAACATCGCCAAGCAGTACTCGGGCCTGTCGGTGTTCGCCGGCGTCGGTGAGCGCACCCGCGAAGGCAACGACTTCTACCACGAGATGATCGAGTCGGGCGTCATCGATGCCGAGAACCTCGAGAACTCGAAGGTCGCCATGGTGTACGGCCAGATGAACGAGCCGCCGGGCAACCGCCTGCGCGTCGCGCTCACGGGCCTGACGATGGCCGAATACTTCCGCGACGAGAAGCAGGCGAATGGCCGTGGCCGTGACGTGCTGTTCTTCGTCGACAACATCTACCGCTACACCCTGGCCGGCACGGAAGTGTCCGCGCTGCTGGGCCGCATGCCGTCCGCGGTGGGTTACCAGCCGACGCTGGCCGAGGAAATGGGCGTCCTGCAGGAGCGCATTACCTCGACGAAGACCGGTTCCATCACGTCGATCCAGGCCGTCTACGTCCCGGCCGACGACCTCACCGACCCGTCGCCCGCCACGACCTTCGCCCACCTCGATGCGACCGTCGTGCTCTCGCGCCAGATCGCCAGCTTGGGTATCTACCCGGCCGTGGATCCGCTCGATTCCACCAGCCGTCAGCTCGATCCGCTGGTCATCGGCGAGGAGCACTACAACACGGCACGCGGCGTGCAGGCGGTCCTCCAGCGCTACAAGGAGCTGCAGGACATCATCGCGATCCTGGGCATGGACGAGCTGTCGCAGGAAGACAAGCAGACCGTCTTCCGCGCCCGCAAGATCCAGCGTTTCCTGTCGCAGCCGTTCAACGTCGCCAAGGTCTTCACGGGCCAGGACGGCAAGATCGTTTCGCTGGCCGAGACGATCCGCGGCTTCAAGGGCATCCTGAACGGTGACTACGACCACCTTCCGGAGCAGGCCTTCTACATGGTTGGCGGCATCGACGAGGCCGTGGAAAAGGCCAAGACGCTGAACTAAGGGCAGCACCATGGCAAAGACCATCCACGTCGACATTGTGAGCGCCGAAGGCGAGGTCTACTCGGGTCCCGCCGAGATGGTCTTCGTCCCGGCACAGGAAGGTGAACTCGGCATCGCGCCGCGTCACGCTCCTCTCCTGACGCTCCTCAAAGCCGGTGAAGTGCGCGTGAAGGACGGCGAGACCGAACACTCGGTCTTCGTCGGCGGCGGTGCCCTCGAGGTGCAGCCGAACCACGTCATGATCCTGGCCGACACGGCGATCCGCGCGAAGGACCTCGACGAGGCCGCTGCGCTGGAAGCCAAGCGTCGCGCCGAAGAGCTGCTGGCCGGCAAGATCGACAAGATCGAGCAGGCCGAGGCACTCGCCGAACTGGTCCGTATCGCCGCGCAGCTCAAGATCCTCGAGAAGCTGCGCAAGATCCGCGCCTGATCGTCCGATCGGAAGCCGACCTCGCGGGTCTCCGCAAGGTCGGTCGCATCGTGGCCCGCGTGCTTGCACGCATGCTCGATGCTCTCGAGCCCGGCATGACCACCGCCGAACTCGATGACCTCGGCGCCCGCCTGCTCGACAAGGCCGGCGCCCGCTCCGCCCCCCGCCTCGCGTACCGCTTTCCCGGTGCGACCTGCATCAGCCTCAACGAAGAAGCCGCGCACGGCGTGCCGGGTCAACGCGTCATCCGTCGTGGCGATGTGGTGAATGTCGATGTGTCGGCGGAGCTCGATGGCTATTACGCGGACACCGGCGGCACGCGCGTCGTCCCGCCGTCGAACGCGCTGAAGAACCGGCTCTGCCAGGCCACCCGTGAGGCGCTGGCCGCTGCCATCGCCACCGTTCGTGCTGGTGAGCCGCTCCGTTCGCCTGGCGCTGCGATGGAAGCCGTCGCCAGGGCTCATGGCTTCCGCGTCATCGAGAACCTCGGCAGCCACGGCGTGGGCCGCAAGCTGCACGAGGCGCCCGGGTTCATTCCCGGTTACGACGACCCGCGGGAACGCCGTCGCCTGAAGGAAGGGCAGGTCATCACGCTGGAGCCCTTTCTCTCCACGCGCAGTCGGCGGCTGCGACTGGCCGC
>CANGMU010000125.1 GCA_947454665.1 Pseudomonadota bacterium
ATGACGGCTGCCGCGCTGCCGCCCGCCAGCGCCAGCACCACGAGCGGACGCCTGCCGACGAGGCTCCAGCGCAAGGCGGCGCCGAAGGAATCCGAGAAGCTGCGGAACCCTCGGTCGATGGCCTGTGCGAACTTGCCGTGGCCCACGCCTTTCGAGAACAGCTTGGACGTCATCATCGGAGTGAGCGTCAGCGCGATCAGTGCCGAGAACACGACCGCCGCGGCGACCGTGATGCCGAACTCGCGGAACAGGCGGCCTACCGTGCCCTGCAGGTAGGACAGTGGCAGGAACACCGCCACGAGCACGGCCGTCGTCGCCATCACCGCGAAGCCGATCTCCCGGCTGCCCTTGATCGCAGCAACCAGCGACGGCTCGCCAAGTTCGATGCGTCGAACGATGTTCTCGAGCACGACGATCGCGTCATCGACGACGAGGCCGATCGCCAGCACCGCGCCCAGCAGCGTCAAGGTGTTGATCGAATAGCCGAGCACGGCCATCACCATCGCGGCCGCGAACAGCGAGACGGGAATCGTCACGGCCGGGATCAGCGTGGCCCGCAGGCTGCCGAGGAAAAGCAGGATCACGACCAGGACGATCACGAGCGTCTCGCCCAAGGCGTGCAAGACCTTCTTCATCGACTCGAGGATGAAGACGGAGTTGTCGACGTGGACTTCGAGCTGGATGTCCTCCGGCAGGTCGCGCTTGATGCGCGCGAGCTCCGTCTTCACGGACTGCGACACCTCCAGCACGTTCGCCGTCGACTGCGGGGTGATCGGCATCATGATGGCCGGCAGGCCATCCAGGCGGGCGCCGCTGCGCTGGTTTTCGGCGGCCAGCTGCACCGTCGCCACGTCACCCAAGCGGACGAGCGAGCCGTCCGGCCCACGACCGACCGCGAGGTTGCGGAAGTCATCCTCGGTGTTGAGCGACGTGTCCGTGCGCAGGGTGAATTCGCGCTGGCGGGATTCGATACGACCCGCGGGCAGTTCGACGTTCTCGTTGCGCAGCGCCGTCTCGAGATCGCTGACGGCGATCTGGTGCGCGGCGAGCGCGCCGCGGTCCAGCCAGATGCGCATGGAATAACGCCGCTGGCCGTTCATGAAGACCGATGCCACGCCGGGCACCGCAGAGAAGCGGTCGATGAGGTAGCGCTGCGCGTAGTCGGTGAGCTCCAGCGCGTTGCGCTTGTTGCTGGTGAGGATCAGGAACAGCACCGGGTCGGCGCCCTCCTGGACCTTGCTGATCTGCGGCGGATCCGCCTCGTTCGGCAGGCGGGACTGCACGCGGGACACTTTGTCACGCACGTCGTTCGTGGCCGATTCGATGTCGCGCCCCGGCGTGAACTCGATGTTCAGCGAGGCGCTCTCGTCGCGGCTGTTCGACGTGAGCTTGTCGATGCCCTCGATACCGGAAAGCTCGTTCTCTAGCACCTGCGTGATGCGGGTCTCGATGACCGCGGAGTTCGCGCCGCGGTAGTTGACGTTGATGTTCACGACCGGCGCCGTGATGTCGGGATATTCGCGCACTGCCAGCCGCAGAGCCGCCATCACCCCGAGGATCAGCAGCAGCAAGGCGAGCACGGTGGCGAACACCGGCCGGCGGATCGACAGTTCGGAAATCGTCATGACGGCTTCTTGCCGCCGCCGGCCTGCTTCGCGCCGCCACCTTGCGAACCAGCTTCACGGGCCGCGGCGCCATCGCGCAGTTTCTGCGTACCCTCGATGACGACGCGCTCTCCATCCCGGACGCCGGAGATGATCTCGGCACGACCCGGATTGCGCCGACCGACGCGGACTTCCCGCTTGGCCACGCGCTCGCCGTCGAGCACGTAGACGAACTGCTTCGACTGTTCCGGCACGAGCGATTCCTCCGGTACGACCAGCGCGTCGCGCTGTTCCTTCGCCAGCGTCACCGTGAGAAACATGCCGGGCTTGAGCGCTTCGTCGCGGTTGGGCACGAGGCCGCGGACCATGAACGAACGCGTGGAGGGCTCGATGCGCGAATCGGCGCTGAGCACCTTGCCCACGAAACGGCGCGACGGATAAGCCGCCGTGGTGGCGACCAGTGCCTGCCCCGGGCGCACGTCGGCCACCAGGTTGTCGGGCACCGAGAAATCGACCTTGATCTGGCTGATGTCATCCAGCGTGGTGATCACGGTGCCCGGATTGATCAGGGCGCCAAGGCTCACGCGCCGCAATCCGACGTGTCCACCGAACGGGGCGCGGATGTAGGTGTCGGCCAGGCGCGCCTTGGCGGCAGCGACCTTGGCTTCATTGGTCTTCATCGCTGCTTCGAGCAGGTCGTACTGCGACTTGGACAGCGACTGCGTCGCCAGCAGCTCCTTGCTGCGGTTGTGCTGGTTCACGGCATTGTTGAAGTCGGCGGTGGCCGCGGCGAGGTCCGCCTGGGCCTGCGCGTGATCGAGTTCCACCAGCACCTGGCCGGCGGTCACCATCTCGCCATCCCGGAAGTGGATGGCCGTCACCAGGTTCGATGACTTCGACGTGACGCTGACCGCCTCGTTGGAGATGGAGGTACCGATCGCTTCGATGCCCACGTCGATGCGCTCGCGCTGCGCCTGCGCGGTCACCACGACCACCGGCTGGCCGCCGCCACCGCCACCGCCACCCTGGCGGGGACCATTGCCACCCCCGCCACCTTGAGGTCCGGCACCCGGGCCGCGCGCGGCACCGGCAGCAGGCGGACCGCCGAAAGCCGGGGTCTTCTGCCCGGCATGCTTGGTCGCGTAGATCGCCCATCCGGCGCAGAGGACAGCGGCCGCAACACTGGCGGCGGCAACGACGGTACGGGTTTCGGCCATGGGTCAGGGTTCTTCTGGAGGGGCTTTGAGACCTCGCAGTATCGCACCGGCACAACCGGCCTAGGAAGCCTGATAACGCTGTAAAAAAGTGTCACGCGATGGGGGAACAAACGCCGCACCGACGCGGTCTCAGGGGGTTGAACTCGATCTAGTGGAAGCCGAGCAAGGCCTTCAGCCTGCCGCGCTCCGAAGCAGTGACCTCCTGCCGTGCGAGCCACACCACGGCGAGTTGCCGCGCGGGCACAGCCAGCATCCAGCGACCCGCTGCGCCGGCCCAAAGCAAGACCGTCCCGTCGTCCAGCGTCTCGATTTCCAAGCCCAGTCCGTAGGCCGGATGCACGGCCGTCGCGCGTGTGACTTCGTCGCGCAGGAACCCCGCCGGCCAGAGCCCCTGCGCATCGTCCCGCGCGTAGAAATTCGCCAGGCGTAGCCAATCGCGCCCCTTCGCGGACAGACAGCAGTGCGCCGACATCTCACCTGCGAGCCGATCCAATGTCACTTTCGCGCGGCCTGCTCCTATCGAATCCCACAGGCCGGACTCGACGAGATCCGCGAACGATCGTCCGGTCACGCTGACAAGGACCAGCGCGGCCAGTTGCGCATTCGCGGGAGACGTCTCGAAATGACTGCCGGGCGGCCAGATCGACCGGAAGTCCCGCGCAGCGCGAGCGAAATTGGGTCCGGACAACAGGCGGGCCTGCGCGCTGAACGGATCGAGTGGGCGCCAGCCCGGGGACTCCAGTCCACTGACCTGCCACAGCAACTGCCGGGGGGTGATGTCGCCACGCAGCTCCGTGTCGTAATCCGGCAGCAGCCTGCGCAGCGGCGCATCCAGCACGTCGACGCCACCGCGCCGCGCGATGCCGTACAGCGGCGCCAGCACCGCGGAGGTCATCGATCCACCCTGCAACAGGCTCTCCGGCCTCACGCCATCGCCATAGAGCTCCGCCACGACCTGGCCGGCACGGGCGACCAGCAAGGCATCGGTGGGAATGCCGCGAATCAAGGCGGCCAGGGCTTCCGTCGTGGACGGGTCCATCGGACCTTGCGCCCAGGGAATGCCGTCACCGTGTCCGATCCAACGCCAGGCGCCGGGAACCCGCGCCGGACCGGCTGGCCCCGCCTGGTGCCACCGCCAGGCACGCTGCCAAAAGGGCCAGTCGGCGGCGACAACAGCCACCACCGCGGACGAGGCGGCCAGCACCAGCAGGACGAGAATGACGAGGACGCGCCTCATCGCAGGATGATAACGCTACACTGCCTGCATGCCCCTGCGGATCTGTTTCATCGCATCGGAAGTCGCGCCGCTCGCCAAGACGGGCGGGCTGGCCGATGTGGCCGGCGCCTTGGCCAAATACCTGCACCTGGCCGGCCATGACATCCGCGTCTTCATGCCGCTCTATGCGCAGATCGACCGCTCGTCGCTCGAAGTCTGGCCCGTGGAGTTCCTGCAGGACGTGTCGCTGCGCCTCGGGACGCAGGTCTATCGCTTCAGTGTGCACACGGCACGCCTGCCGGGCGCGGCGACGATGATCTACCTGATCGACTGCCCGGCGCTTTATGCCCGCGCCTCGATCTACACCAACGATCCCGATGAGCACGTCCGCTTCATCGCCCTGACCCATGCCGCGCTGATGTGCTGCCAGCGTATGGGTTTCGCGCCGCAGGTGGTCCACTGCAACGACTGGCACACAGGACTCGCGCCCCTGCTGCTGGGAACCGTCTTCAGCTGGGATCGCCTGTTCCTGCAGGCGAAGTCGCTGCTCACGATCCACAACCTGGGGTACCAGGGCCAGTTCAGCGCAGCCCAGGTGGCCGACACCGGCCTCGGTCTGCAGGATTTCGACTACGCCGAGACCAGCCAGGGCCGGATCAACCCCCTCAAGGAAGGCATCCTGCACGCGGACCACCTCAGCACAGTGAGCCCGACCTACGCGCGCGAGATCCAGACATCGCAGTACGGCTGGGGACTCGAGGACGTGTTGCGACAGCGGACTGCCGACCTCAGCGGCATTCTGAACGGTGTCGATTACGAAGAATGGGACCCGCGGCATGACCGTCACCTGCCCGTGCATTTCGATGCCCGGCAGTTGCAAGGCAAGGCAGAACTCAAGCGTCTGCTGATGCAGCGGGCTGGCCTCGAACCCGTCGCCACGCGACCGCTGATCGGCATGGTCAGCCGTATGACCCTGCAGAAAGGCTTCGACCTGCTGTTCGACACACTGCCGGCGGTACTGGCTGCGCGTGACGTCGCGCTGACCGTGCTGGGCAATGGCGACGCGCGCTACGAAGGCTTCTTCACCGAACTGCAGCACCGCTTTCCCGGCCGCGTCGTCTTCCATCGCGGCTACAGCGAGGAACTGTCCCACTGGATCGAGGGCGGCGCGGACCTGTTCCTCATGCCGTCGCTGTACGAGCCCTGCGGTCTGAACCAGATGTACAGCCTGCGCTATGGCACGGTGCCCATCGTGCGACACACGGGCGGACTAGCGGATTCCGTCAGCCATTTCGATCCCGCCACCGGCAAGGGCACGGGCATCGTGTTCAACGATTTCGATGCTGGCGGCGTGCGCTGGGCCCTGGACACGGCCCTCGACTGGTACGCGCAGCCGACGCTATGGCGTCGCATTGTGCACAACGGCATGGCACAGGATTTTTCATGGCGGCGACAGGTGGCCGAATACGAGACGCTCTACCAGCGCATGACGGGTCAATCCTGACATGGCCTGGCGCGGCACACGCCGACAGCCGGTCCGGCCCACACATCTCCTGCTGGCGTTTGCGCTGCTGCTGGCAACAGCCCTCGGCAGCACCCAGTGGCTGACCCACGCTCACCTCGTGCGCGGACCGGAGCCCACGGCACAGGTTGCCGGTGTGGTCGGCGTATCGCTTCGCATCGGGGATAATGGCGCCGCAAGGCCCCCTGTCATCCTGGCGGAACACAGCACGCTGAAAGTGGGAGACGTGCTGCAGACCCGTCCCGGCGCAAGACTGAGCCTGCGGAGACCGGGCGGCCTGTCGATCCAGATCGGTCCGGCCACGGAGGCAATCTGGGATTCGCCGGACGACCTGCGCGTCCTGCGGGGTGTCGTCTATATCGAGACGGAGTCACCGGCCTCGCGTGACCCGCTGGTGATCGTGACGCATGCTGGCCGGATCCGGCACGTCGGAACCCGCTTCGGCGTGCAGGTTTCCGACCAACTTGTCCGCGTAACCGTGCGGGACGGACTCGTGCGGATTTCAGCCGCGCGGCACGAACAGGATCTCGGCGCGGGACACCAGGGGCTCCTGCGCGCAGACGGCGCCATCGAATCTTCGCCGCTGGCCACGGATGCCGGGCCCTGGAACTGGATGCAAGGCGAAGCCACGCGCTTCGCCATCGAAGGGCGCAGCCTGCACGACGTCGCCACCGAACTGGCCGCTGCGTCAGGCCATGCGCTGGGGTGGTCGACGACCAACCTCGCGCGGGATGCTGCAGACCTCAAGCTCCATGGGCCTGCGTTGGACATGGACCCCCGCGCTGCGCTGGATGCCATCTTGATGACCACGCGGTTCGCCGCGCGCGATGCGGGTCGGGACACCGACGGCACGGCGCGCCTGGAAGTGGTTCTTCGCTGACCCGTGCGAACCCTCTCAGTGCGCTCTCGGTCCACGCTCGCCGGTATCGCGCTGACCCTTGCTCTGGTCGACGCCGCGGCTGAACCGGCATCGCTGGTCGGGCGCCGTGTCGCCGACGTGCTGACCGAGTCCGCGACGGCGGATGTCCGTTTCCTGTTCAGCTCGCAACTCGTGCCGGATCGTCTCCGCGTGCTGCGCGAACCGCGCGAAGGCACGCCCTTGGCGCGCGTGACGGAAATCCTGGCTTCGCACCATCTCGCACTGTTGCCCGTCTCGCCGGGACTGTTTGCGGTCGGCACTTCCGTGGCAAACCCGGACCTGGCGAGTCGAGGGATTGAAAGCAGGTCACCGGAGATCAATGCCGACGCACCGCACGGCCCTCCGACACTGTCCGAAGCGCTGATCACGGCAGAGCGTTACCCCTATGGCCTGAAGCTCGCCGATGACGCGGTGACCTATTCCGCC
>CANGMU010000126.1 GCA_947454665.1 Pseudomonadota bacterium
CCGCACCCGTGCGCTTCCTGCCGGTGCTGGCTCAGGGTCTGCTCGGTTTCGTCGCGGCAGCCTGCAGCAGCGACGAAGACTCGAACGTGGATGCGGCCGCGGCGAGGCGTCGCGCGCTGTTCGCGCGCGTCGATGCCAGGCTGCATGACGCCACGCTCTCACCGGAAGACATCGCAGCGGAAGCCGGCATCTCCTCGCGCAGGCTGCGTGCGGTGCTGGCGGAAGGCGGCGAATCCTTTTCGGCCTACCTGTTGCGACGGCGGCTCGAGCGCTGCGCGGATCTGCTGCGCGATGCTGCCTGGCAGGCCAGATCGATCACCGACATCGCGTTCCGCAACGGGTTCAACAATGCCACGCACTTCGGGCATGCCTTCCGGCTGCGCTATGGCATGACGCCCAGTGAATACCGCAGCGGCAAGCGCCGCAGCCGGGACTAGGCCCCGCGTCAGCTGCCCGGCTGCAGGGGCACTTGCAGCAGCTCCCGCGCCTTGCCACGCCGGAGCTCGACGTTGACGACGTCCCCGATGCGGAAGTCATCCAGGCGTGCGGCAAGCTGTGCGACGGATTCGACCGGCTTGCCATTGATCGACACGATGATGTCACCGGCGATCACGCCGCCGCCTTCGGCCTGTTGCAGGGGCTGCAGCCCGGCCTGCTCCGCCGCAGAACCTTTGGGCACGCGCAGTACATACACGCCCCGTGTGCCGAAGGCCTGGGACAGGCGCAGGTTGAGCTGTTCGTCGACGACGATGCCGAGCGCCGGCCGCAGGTAACGCCCCTGCCCGATCAGCTGCGGCACGACGCGGATCACCGTATCCACCGGCACCGAAAAGCCGATGCCTGCCGAGGCGCCCGACGGACTGTAGATCGCGGTGTTGATGCCGATGAGCCGGCCTGCGGAATCCAGCAGCGGCCCGCCCGAATTACCGGGATTGATCGCAGCATCGGTCTGGATCAGGTGTTCGATGTTCTGACCCGCGGCCTCATCGGGCAGTGATCGATCCAGCGCGGACACGATGCCCGTCGTCAGGGTCCAGTCCAGGCCGAAAGGATTGCCGATCGCGAACACCTTCTGGCCGACTTTGAGGTCCGCGCTCGTCCCGACCGGGACCGGTGGTGGGCGTTTGAAGCCAACGCCGATGCGCAGCACGGCGATGTCGTGCGCAGGGCTGGTGCCAACCAGCGCGGCCTGGTAATCCCGACCGTCGGACAGACGGACCGTTGCCTGCGAGGCCCCACGGATCACGTGGTAGTTCGTCACCACATGGCCCGCGTCGTCCCAGATGAAGCCGGAGCCGGAGCCGCGCGGCACTTCCGATACGTTGCGTGTCCAGGCATCGCGCACGAGCTGCGAGGTGCTGATGAAGACGACCGAATCGCGCGCCTTTTCGAACAGTTCGATGGTGGAGTTCTCGTCGGCTGCGAGGTCTCCGCGCGCCGTCACTGTACGCCCGCCACTGCCTGTCGGCTGGAACTGAGATTCGATCAAGGGCAGCCCACGCCACAGGACCATCAGAAGGCCCACGCAGGTGGTGAGCCACAACACGTTGCGGGTGAATCGGTCTTGCATGGCTGAATGATCCGCAAGCGCTGCGGGATTGTCATCACACCCTGTTGGATCTCGAGCAGTGCTGCTGGATTCCCCACAGCGCTTGTGCGCTTGAAGGCTTCTATTGCGCCCTGCGGGCCAATCCTGGCTTGGCACGGTTTCTGCTTTGACTGTTCGCGCCGGCCTGTCGCCGGATCACATGAACAGGAGTTCCCGCACCATGACCGCCCGCACCATCCCCGCCGCCGTATCCGCCGCCCTCGCCTTGTCCGCGGCCCTCTGCTGCGAGCCCGTGCGTGCCCAGGCGGCTCCTGCCGTGGAAGAGCTCGACACGCTCGTCGTCACCGCCCGCCGGCGTGCCGAGAACATCCAGGACATTCCGCTCGCCATCTCGACGCTCAGCGCCGAAACGCTGGAATCCACTGGCAGCTTCAACCTGGCGCGGCTGCAGCAGTTGCAACCGACGATCCAGTTCTTCTCATCGAACCCGCGCAACAGCGCCACGAACATCCGCGGTCTTGGCGCTCCGTTCGGATTGACGAACGACGGCATCGAGCAGGGCGTCGGCTTCTATGTCGATGACGTGTATTACTCGCGCGCGGCATCCTCCACGCTCGACTTCCTGGACGTCGATCGCATCGACGTCCTGCGCGGCCCGCAGGGCACGCTGTACGGCAAGAACACGACGGCAGGCGCCATCAACATCACCACGCGCGCGCCAACCTTCACGCGTGAAGGCCGGGCCGAAGTGACGATGGGCAACCTGGGCTTCCTGCAGGCCAAGGCTGCGTTGTCCGGTCCGCTCATCGACGACAAGCTCGCAGCACGTCTCGCCGTCTCGGGCACGAGCCGGCATGGCACGATCCACAACATCAAATCCGGTCTCGACATCAACGCGCAGGACAACCTGGGCGTCCGCGGCCAGTTGCTGTGGAAAGTAAACGACGACGTCAGCGTCACCTTCGCCAGCGACTACAACATCCAGAACCCGGAGTGCTGCGGCCAGATCTATGTCCGCACGGGTTCGACCCAGCGCCCGCTGAACCGGCAGTACGCGAATCTCGCGGCGCTGCAGGGCTACAGCGTGCCGAGCACGAACCCCTTCGACCGCGTGACGGACCTGGACGCCGAACTGCAGGCCCGCAACGAGATCGGCGGGGCCTCGGCCCGCGTCCAGTGGAAGCTGGGCCAGGGCACACTGACGTCCGTGACGGCCTGGCGCCATTGGGACTGGCGCCCCTCCAATGATCGCGACTTCACCGGCCTGCCGATCACGACGAAAGCCAACAACCCGTCCAAGCAGGACCAGTACACGCAGGAGTTCCGCTACGCCTATTCCGGTGAGCGGGTCGATTACGTGGCCGGCCTCTATGGCTTCAACCAGTCGATTCATACCAACGGCATCCAGGTACAAGGCGCAGCGGCCAGCCGCTGGCTGCTGAACCCGACGTCGGCGGCCTCGCTCAACGTGGCAGAGCTCAACAACCTCACCTCGGCCAACGACATCAGCTTCCGCAACAGCAGCGCGGCCTTGTTCGGCCAGCTGACCTGGCGCCTGACTGATGCCCTGCGCTTCGAACCAGGACTGCGGTTCAACTACGACGACAAGACCGGCTCTTATGTGTCGACAGTCACCAATGGCACCAATACGGCCCTGAACTCGAACCAGCGTGGCGTTCTGGCACCCCAGGCCTACGCAGCGACGTTCAGCGACTGGAATGTCTCGGGCGATGCGAAGTTCTCCTACGCCCTGTCCCGCGATGTCCTGGGCTATGTCAGTTATGCACGCGGCTTCAAGACCGGCGGCATCAACCTGAATGGTCTGCCGCTGGATGCCGCCAACCAGCCGATCCTTCAGACGGCCACGGTCAAGCCGGAGAAGGTCAATAACTTCGAGCTTGGCGTGAAATCCGAACTGCTGAACGGGACGGCCACTCTGAACGTCGCGGGCTTCTGGACGGACATCAACGACTACCAGACCACAGTCACGAACGGACAATTCGCCGTGATCCGCGGTTACCTGGCCAACGCGGAAAAGGTGCGCGTGCGCGGCGTGGAAGTCGATTTCTCGATCCGTCCGACCGACCAGCTCAGCGCCTATGCCAACGGCGCCTTCACCGATGCCACGTACGTCCGCTTTGTTGACGCGCCCTGCCCGCCGGAGCTTTCCGGCGGCACGACCGTCACCACCGGCCAGACGCCAGGCGCCGCCGGCGTGCCGGGTTCGCTGAGCCCTGCAAACTGCAACATCTCGGGCCAGTGGATGCCGGGCATCTCGAAGTGGGCGCTGTCCTATGGCGTGATGTACACGGTGCCGACCCAGTTGCTCGGTAACGCGGGCAAGTCCTTTGTGGGCTACGACGGCAGCTATCGGACGAAGTTCTCGTCCAACTCGTCGCGCTCGGTGTACACGGACATCTCGTCCTACGCGCTGTCCAACTTCCGTCTTGGATTCAACTCCGACAACGGCTGGGACGTGTATGCCTGGGTGCACAATGCCTTCGACCGGGAATACTTCGAGCAGCTGGCGCTGGCGTCGGGCAACGTGGGCCTCGTCGTCGGCCAGCCCGCGGATCCCCGTACGTATGGCGTGACCTTCGCCATTCGCTTCTGATCTGATGCAAGACCGTTATCTGGGAATGAACCTCAAGCCGACCGGGGTAGCAGATACTCCGGTCGGCGATTCTCATTCCTGGCAGCTGACCATGCGTCCCGAATCATCCGCAGTACTGGTCCACCCGAACGCGCAATCCAACGTCCTGTCGGTGCGCGCGAAGGCGATGATCTTCGCCGATGCGCAGTCCCAGGCGCTGCTGGATCAGGTCGAGCGCTTCGCACCTTCTGAGGCCACGGTGCTGATCATCGGCGAGACAGGAACGGGCAAGGAGCTCGTCGCCCGCCATCTCCACACGCGCAGCGGCCGACGCGGCGATTTCGTCGCGGTGACCTGCGGCGCACTCTCACAGACGCTGGCCGAAGCCGAACTCTTCGGTCACCAGGCGGGCTCCTTTACCGGCGCCACGCAGACCCGTGCCGGCTGGTTCGAATCCGCCAACGGCGGCACGCTGTTCCTGGACGAGATCGGCGACCTGCCGCTCGCTTTGCAGGTGAAGCTGCTGCGCGTGATCCAGGAACGCGAGGTCGTCCGCGTCGGCGCCCGCACACCCATCCCGCTGGATGTGCGCGTCGTCGCTGCCACGAACCTCGATCTGCCTGCCGCGGTGGAAGCGGGCCGCTTCCGCGCCGATCTGTATTACCGCTTGAACGTCGTCACGCTGCAGGTGCCGCCACTGGCCGAGCGGCCGGGAGACATCCTGCCTCTGGCGAGCCACTTCCTGCGGATGTACAGCGAGCGTCTCGGCGTGCAGCAGCCGGAAGTGTTGCCAGAAACCCAGGACGCGCTGTTGTACTACAGCTGGCCCGGCAACATCCGCGAACTGGAGAATGTCGTGCACGCGGCCTTGCTGACGTCGCGCAATGGCGTGATCCGGCCGGAAAACCTGCGTTTCGCCGCCATGCCGCCAACGACGTCCACGCCGGTGGTGGCAGCGACCGCCGCCGGCGCAGACCCGGGTTTCGAGGCGATCCGCTCGGCGTTGCGTCGTCTGCTCGAATCGCAGTCACCCGAGCTTTACGACAAGCTGGAAGCGCTCATCGTGAAGGAGACCTTCGCAAGCTCCGGTGACAATCAGGTCCGATCCGCGAAACTGCTGGGCATCAGCCGCAACAACCTGCGCACGCTGCTCAAGCGACACGGCCTCATCAGCGGATGAGGCCGAACGGCCGCCGCCCTCAGCGGTAGGTCGCGCCGGCCGACGGATGGTTGCCGGCGACGGGACCGAAGAGACCAAAGCGACGCGGCCTCAACCGCACGGTCTGACCAACGCGCGCATCCAGCGCATCGAGTGCCCAGCGCGGCATTTCGGCCTCCACTTCCTGACCCCCTTCAAGCCTTGCCACCAGCTGCGCGCTGCCGCCCGTCACGCCAATGTGGGCGACGACGCCGGGAAACCCGCCGCCCGCCGACAAGGGCAATACCTCAAGGTCATGCGAGCGCACGCAGAGCACGCAGCCTTCATCGTCGGCGGCCTCCACGCGACCCATCCACTGTTCGCCCACCAGCACCTGCCCATCGCGCACGCGGCAGGACACGCGATTGGCGCCCCCGAGGAAGTCATAGACGGAGGGCGAGGAAGGCTGGTCATAAACGTCACGTGGGGCGCCCACCTGCAGGATCTCGCCGTGCTCCATCACGGCCACACGGTCAGCCAATTCCAAGGCTTCGTCCTGGTCGTGCGTGACGAACACGCTGGTCAGGCGGATGCGTTGCTGCAGTTCGCGCAGCCAACGACGCATTTCCTTGCGGACGCGCGCATCGAGCGCGCCGAAGGGCTCGTCGAGCAACAAAATGCGCGGCTCGATGGCCAGCGCGCGTGCCAGCGCGACACGCTGACGCTGGCCACCGGAGAGCTGATCCGGGTAACGGTCCCCGTAACCGGAGAGCTGAACGAGCTCGAGCAACTCACCGACCTTGCGGCGGATCTCCGGCTCGGGCGGGCGCTGCGAGCGAGGACGCACGCGCAGGCCGAAGGCCACGTTCTCGAAGATCGTCATGTGGCGGAACAGCGCATAGTGCTGGAAGACGAAGCCGACCTGACGGTCGCGCGCATTGCGGTCGAGCACGTCCACGCCATCGAAAGTCAGGCTGCCCGAATCAGGGAACTCCAGTCCGGCAATGATCCGCAACAGAGTCGTCTTGCCCGAACCGGAAGGCCCCAACAGCGCACACAGCTCGCCCTCCCTCACGTCGAGCTCGATGTTGCCGAGCACGCGCGTGGCACCGAAGGATTTGGCGAGCGAACGGATCTGGACCTGCATGGAATTTCCGGCTGTCAGTGGTGGGCCAGCTCGCGGGCGAATCGCCACTCGAGCAGTGCCTTGATCGCGAGCGTGAGCAACGCGAACATCGCCAGGACCGAGGCCACCGTGAAAGCGGCCTGGAAGCTGTATTCGTTGTAGAGGATCTCGACCTGCAAGGGCATCGTGTTCGTCTGCCCGCGGATATGGCCGGAGACGACGGACACGGCACCGAACTCGCCGAGCGCACGGGCGCCGCACAGCAACGCCCCGTACAGCAGCGCCCACTTGATGTTGGGCAGCGTCACGCGGAGGAACATCTGCAGGCCGGATGCACCCAGCGTCCGCGCCGCATGTTCCTCGTCCGTGCCCTGCTGTTCCATCAGCGGGATGAGTTCCCGCGCAACGAAGGGAAAGGTCACGAACGCCGTGGCGAGCACCAGGCCTGGCAGCGCGAAGATGACCTGGATGTCATGGGCCC
>CANGMU010000127.1 GCA_947454665.1 Pseudomonadota bacterium
GCCATCGGCTTAGGCTTTGGCGCTGCCCTGTGGCTGCTGCGGGGGCCGCAATCCGGCGTGGAATACCTGACCGGGTTCATCATCGAAAAGACCCTGGCGATGGACAACGTCTTCGTCATCGCCATGGTTTTTTCCTTCTTTGCGATTCCCCGCGAGTACCAGCACCGCGTGCTGTTCTGGGGCATCGTCGGCGTCATCCTGCTGCGTGCCGCGGTAATCGCTGGCGGCGCGGCGCTGCTCGCCGAGTTCTCCTGGATCCTGTACCTGTTCGGTCTGTTCCTGGTCGCAACCGGGGCACGGATGCTCCAGCACTTCGACAAGGACTTCAGCATCGAGGACTCCGCGATCCTGCGCTTCCTCCGCAGGCATTTGCGCGTGACGCCGGCACTGCATGGCAACCGCTTCCTGGTCCGCCTGCCCGCCTCGGATGCGCCGGGCGCCCGACGGATCCTCTGGGTCACACCCCTCTTCCTCGCCCTGCTGGTGATCGAGGCCGTCGACATCGTGTTCGCGGTCGACTCCGTGCCGGCCATCTTCGCGGTCACGCAGGACCCCTTCATCGTCTACACCTCGAACATCTTCGCGATCCTCGGCCTGCGTGCGCTGTATTTCGCGCTGGCGGCGCTGGTTCACCGCTTCCGCTATCTCAAGATTTCGCTCGCGGCAGTGCTGGTGTTCGTCGGCATGAAGATCCTGGCCGCAGAACTGGTCGGCAAGATCCCTGCCTGGGTCTCGCTCGGGGTGACGGCTTCGCTGCTGGCCGCCGGCATCCTCTACTCCCTTTACCGCACTCGACTTCAACCTGGAGCCCACCGATGAAACGCGTCCTGCTGTTCCTCGCCACCAACCTTGCTGTCCTGCTGCTGCTGACGGGTGTCGTGCAGCTGCTCGGCCTCGACCGTTACCTGGGCGCAGCAGGCGGACTGGGTGGACTGCTGGTGTTCGCCGCGATCTTCGGCTTTGGCGGCGCGCTGATCTCGCTGGCGCTGTCGAAGTGGATGGCCAAGCGGGCGATGGGCGTCGAGGTGATCACCACGCCGCGCGATGCCGAGGAGCGTTGGCTGGTGGAAACCGTCCGCCAACAGGCCGAGCGTGCTGGCATCGGCATGCCGGAAGTCGGCATCTTTCACTCGCCAGAGCCCAATGCCTTCGCGACCGGTGCGCGCCGTGATGCGGCGCTCGTCGCCGTCAGCACTGGCCTGCTGCAGTCGATGCGCAGGGACGAAGTCGAAGCCGTGCTGGGCCACGAGGTCGCGCACGTCGCCAACGGCGACATGGTCACGCTGGCGCTCCTGCAGGGCGTCCTGAACACCTTCGTGATCGTGCTCGCGCGACTGGTCGGCGGCGCCATCGACCGGCTCGTTTTGCGTAGCGAGGAACGCGGGATCGGCTACTTCGCAGCCGTCTTCGTCTCGGAGATCGTGCTGGGTGTCTTCGCCAGCATGGTGGTCGCCTGGTTCTCGCGCCAGCGGGAATTCCGCGCCGACCAGGGCGGCGCCTTCCTGGCCAGCCGCGACAGCATGATCGGCGCGCTGAAGGCGCTGCAACGCCACCAGGAAGCGCGCGAACCGCAAGGCCTGCCCGAACAGATGGCGGCCTTCGGCATCAGCGCGGCCCAGCGCAACGGCTTCATGCGCCTGCTGATGAGCCACCCGCCGCTCGAGCACCGCATCGCGGCGCTCGAGCGCGGAGGCACGCCCTGAAGCAGCGCGCGGTGGTCAGTCGTCCGCGGACTGGCGGAAGTCGATGCCGAGCGAACGCAGCTTGCGATAGAGGTGAGTGCGCTCCATGCCCACGCGCTTGGCCAGCTGTCCCACCTTGCCATTGCACAACTGCAGCTGCTGCTGCAGGTAGGCCCGCTCGAACTGCTCACGCGCCTCGCGCAACGGCAGGGCCAGCAGGTCCTGCTTCACCAACGTCGCTTCCTGCGGCACATGCGTGGCGAGCTCGAGCTCGATTTCGTCGAGCTTGATCTCCTCCGGACCACCGCGGATCAGCATGCGGCGCACGAGACTGCGCAGCTCACGGACGTTGTCGGGCCAGGGGTAGTTGCGCAGGCGGTTCTGCGCTGCCACGCCGAAACGACGGAACGGCAGGTTCTCGGTGTCGACGAGCCGATCCACGTAGTAGCGCAGCAGTTCCGGTACGTCCTCGGCGTAATCACGCAGCGGCGGCACGCGCAGCACCAGCGAACTGAGCTGTGCGAGCAGGTCGCGACGCACGCCGCCATCCTGTCCGGCACGCGATTCCACGCCGGGCTGCGCCGTGGACACGATGCGCACCGACAGCTTCAAGGGCTGGCTGCCACCCAGACGCCGGTAGCTGTCACCCTCCAGCGCGCCGGAAAGCGCCTTCTGCGCCTGTGGCGGCAGGTCCTCGATGCCGCTGATGAACAGCGTGCCACCGTCAGCCTGCTCCAGCAGGCCGGGACGCACGACGCCATTGGCTTCGCTGCCCAGCAGCTGCGCCTCGGCGTCCGCGTCCGGGATCGCACCCGCAATACAGCTGACGAAAGGCTTGCCAGACCGAGGGCTGTTTTCATGTGCGAAGCGCGCCAGTGCCTCGCGGCCACTGCCCGGCTCGCCGCTCAGCAGCAAAGGCGCCGCGTGGGGCGCCATGCGCATGAGTTCAGCGCGCAGGTCCTGCATGACGCGACTCTTGCCGACCGTCGCGAGCAAGGGACCGGAGACGCTGCGCGACGCAAGCCGCCGGCGCTTGCCCGCGTCCAGCGCGCGCTGCACCGTACGCAGCAGCTTGGCGAGCGACAGGGGCTTCTCGACGAAGTCGAAAGCGCCCAGGCGAGTGGCCTCGACGGCCGTCTCGACGGTGCCGTGGCCGGACATCATCACGACCGGACATTCCTCGATCGCCGCGCCGGACCATTCACGCAGCAGCGTGATGCCGTCCGTGCCCGGCATCCAGATGTCGAGCAGGACCAGGTCAGGCACCGAGCGCGTACGCGCGGTCCTGGCCTGTGCTGCGTCGGCCGCCACCTCGACCTCGTAACCTTCCTCCGAGAGGATTTCCTTCAGCAGCGTCCGGATGTCGGCCTCATCGTCGACAACCAGAATCTTTCCTGCACTCATGCCACCGACCTCTGGGGTTGTACCGGGACCTCGGTATCAACCACCGGCAAAACGACGCGCACATACGCGCCTCCCTCGGGCCTGTTGTCCGCCTCGATGCGGCCACCGTGTTCTTCGATGATCTTCTTCACGATGGCGAGCCCCAGGCCCGTCCCTTTTTGCTTGCTCGTCACATAAGGATCAAAGACCCGCGCGAGCATTTCTTTTTGAAAACCGTGTCCGTTGTCGGAAACGGTGATGACCGCGCTGGCGCCGACGCCCGAGTGCTCGCGGCGCGTTGCCACCTCCACCCAGCCGCCCGGCGCGTCGCCGACCGCCTCGATGCCGTTGGTGAGCAGGTTGTTCAACACCTGCCGCAAGCGTCCGCGGTCGGCCCTGACGCTCCCCAGCGCCGGGTCGACGGCCACGCGGATGTCGGCCACCCCGTCCTGGGCACGATACAACTCCGCGACTTCGGTGACGAGGTTGTTCAGGTCAAAATCGAGGAGTTTGAGTTCGGGCGCGCGAGCGTATTCACTGAAGGCGTTGACCATCGCCTTCATGGCCTCGACCTGCTGCACGATCGTGCGCGTCGAACGTTCCAGCAGTTCAGCGTCCTCGGGCTGCGGCAGGTTGCCCAGCAAGCGCCTGCGCAGGCGCTCGGCGGACAGCTGGATCGGCGTCAGCGGGTTCTTGATCTCATGGGCCAGGCGGCGCGCGACTTCACCCCAGGCAGCTTCGCGCTGCGCCTGCAGCATGTTCGTGATGTCATCAAAGACGATGACATAGCCCGGCTCTCCTGCCGCGGCGTCGAGCGCCGAGCAGGCACAACGCAGCACCCGATCCGGCGGCAGGTTCAACTCGTCGCGCCAGTCGGGCTGGCCCGCGCCGAGCCGCAGGCTGATTTCCTGCACGAAGCTGCCAAGCCGTTCGCTGCCCTCCAGTCCGATGGCAGCGAGGCTACGGCCGATGTCGCCCGACAGGTCGACGCCCAGGATCGCGCCGGCGGCCTCGTTCACGATGCGCAGTTGCAGTTCGCGGTCGACGACCATGACGCCCGTCGACAGGCGGGCCAGGATCACCGCGAGTCGCTCGCGCTCCTGTTCGACGATCTCGCGGCTGCGTGTGGTTTCCTCGCTCGCGCGGCGCAGCCGCTTGGTCATGTCGTTGAAGGACTGCACCAGCGAACCCATCTCGTCGCGCGACGGCAGCGGCAGACGCATCGCGAAGTCGCCCTTGCCGACCGCGCGCGTGCCTTCGATGAGGTCCTGCACGGGGCGCATCAGGCGCTGGGCTGAGAAGATCGCGAGGTAGATCGCCAGCAGCATCGTCATCAGCAGCACGAGTGTCAGCGTCAGTCGGAAACTGTTCTTGAGCAGCTCGCGCTGGTCGGAAATGTTTCCGTATTGCGAATAGGTGTGTTGGACGGCTTCGGACATCGCCGACAGCTGCTTCGGCACGTCGTACAGCGACATCACGAAGCGGGCGCGCGACAGGCTGCCCAGGCTCGGGATGGGTGCCGCGGTCTGGATGACGTACCCTTCTGCGCGCGGCTCGAGGCTGACATAAGGCCGATTCTCGCGGATCTGCAACAGCAGCTCGGTCGGCGGCCGCGTGTGCAGGGATGTCTCGATCCCTTCGCTGCTTGACGCCATCACCTCGCCGTTGGAACCGAAGATCAGCATCTCGATCGCACCATTCGTGCGGCGCTCGACATCGAGCAGGGCCAGCAACTGGCTGTCCGCCACGAAGGTGAGCTTGCGACCGAACTCCTCGGTGCGGCGGCCTTGCTCGCGCATGCGCAGATCGAGCGCGGACCGCGACAGCACAAGCGCATCGCCCAGGCCCTGCTTCACCTCGACGCGGAACCAGCTGTCGATGCCGCGGTTGAGGAATTCGAGCGAGAAGACATAGACGATGAGCAGCGGTGCGATAACCAGTGCGCCGAAGATGGAGACCGTGCGCGCCGTCAGGCGCGAGCCTGGCACCTGGTTGCGGTAATCGCGTGCCAGCTGCCAGATCTTGCGGGCGAGCACGATGGTGAGCAGCACCAGCCCGCTGAAGTTGAAGACGAGGATCCACGGCTGCCAATAGCCGAACTGCTCGGAATTCTCGACGCTGCGCGAGAGCAGCAGCAGGGACAGCAACCCCAGCAGCACGCCGAGGGTAACGAGGCTCCAGGTGCCGTATCGCCTCAGCGGGGCAGGGACCATGTGTACCAGTCGCTGGCGCGCTGCCAGCTGTCGGACCACCACATCAACACGCGCATCGCACTCGACAAGGTGCCGCGACGGAGGATCGCGCGCACGCCGATCTGGTACGCCGCATCCGGCAGCAATTGCGACTCGACGAGCACGGCCCAGTTGTCGACCGTGCCGATTGCCGTGAGCGCCTGGTCCAGCGAGGCATAGCTGCCCAGCTCGCCCCGCTCGGTGTCGCGCACGACGTAATGCTGGCGCACCGCATGCCAGGACAGTTCACGGTGCAGGGCATAAGCGGCAACGGTCGCATCCGTCCAGAAGCGACGCTGCTTCTGCACCTGCATCTCGAGGTCGAAGCGCAGCGTGATCCCGTCCTGCAACGTCTGGCGGATCTCGTCGCTCAGCGGATAGGACACGCGTGCCGAGAGCTGGTAGGCACCGTTGTCGACGGTGACGAAGGCGGAGCGGACCTCAAGCGGACCGTCGAGCGGGTCCGCGCGCAGCGCGCCGGGCAGGAACGCAGACAGCACGACGACGCAGGCCAGCAACCATCGCGGCCAGGCATCCGTCACGCCAGCTGAGTCCTCACGTCGCATTCGCTGCGCCGCCCCCTGTTGTCAGGACAGCATAATGGAAGCCATCTGTCGCCGCGCCGGGTCCGGCCTGGCGCAGGCTCGGCAGCAGTTGCAGCCCCGAGCCGGTCGCTTCAATGCCAGGCGGCAGGCGCCACTGGGCCGGCGGCACGCGCCTGAGACCGGTGCCGCCCTCGGCGATCACGCGATCCACCAGCTCGGCGTTTTCCTGCGGCAGCACGGAGCAGGTCGCATAAACCAGTCGGCCACCCGGCGCCAGCAGCGCCGCCGCACGGCGCAGCATCGCGCCCTGCTGCTCGGCGAAGCCGGCGATGTCGGTCGGACGGCGCAGCAGCTTGATGTCGGGATGCCGGCGGATCACGCCCGTCGCCGAACAGGGCGCGTCGAGCAGGATGCGATCGAAGGGACGCCCATCCCACCAGGTCGGCTCGCCGGCGAAATCGGCGCACACCAGCGTGGCCGGTCGCTGCAGGCGTTCCAGGTTGCGGGCCACGCGCTTGAGGCGGCCCGGCGAGCTGTCCAGCGCCACGAGCTCCGCCAAGCCTGGCGTGTACTCCAGCAGGTGGCCGGTCTTGCCGCCCGGCGCGGCGCAGGCATCCAGCACGCGCTCGCCCGGCTGCGCATCAACCAGCCAGGCCGCCAATTGCGCGCCCGCGTCCTGCACGCTGACGCGACCTTCGGCAAACCCCGGCAGGGCATCCACGGCGGTCGGACCCGCAAGTACCACGGCCGAAGGCACGAGCCCCGGCGCTGCCTCGAATCCCGCAGCGGCCAGCGCGGCGAGGTAGTCCTCGCGCGAGCCGCGCGTGAGGTCCACGCGCAGCGTCATCGACGGATGTTCGTTGTTGGCGTCGAGCAGAGCCCGCGTCTGCGGGCCGTATGCCGCCTGCAGGGCTTCGACAAGCCAATTCGGGTGGGCCGTTGCCGTGGCCGGATTGCGGTCCACCGCAGCGAGACGCTCGGCCGATTCGCGCACGAAGCGGCGCAGGACGGCGTTCACGAAGC
>CANGMU010000128.1 GCA_947454665.1 Pseudomonadota bacterium
AGGCGGCGCGCCTGGAAGTCCCAGAAATTGCTGCACGAGGAAATCTCGCGGTACTTCTGCTGGCCCGGCAGCCAGACCTCGATGTCGTAGGTCTTGCAGCTGCCGAAACCGATATCGCCCGAGCACAACGACACGACGCGATAGGGCAGCTCCAATTTCTGCAGCACGGCCTCTGCGTTCGCGGTGAGCTGCTCGTGCGCCTCGACCGACTTGGTCGGCTCGACGACCTGCACGATCTCGACCTTGTCGAACTGGTGCTGGCGGATCATGCCGCGCGTGTCCTTGCCGCTCGCGCCGGCTTCCGAACGGAAGCATGGCGAGTGCGCGACGAGCTTCAGCGGCAGATCCTTCGCATCGACGATCTGGTCGCGCACGAGGTTCGTGACGGGCACTTCGGCCGTGGGGATCAGGTAGTAATTCTGTTCGCTGCGGACGGCGAAGAGATCCTGTTCGAACTTGGGCAACTGGCCCGTGCCGCGCAGGGACGCCGGCGAGGCCAGGTACGGGACATACACTTCCGTGTAGCCGTGTTCACGCGTGTGCAGGTCCAGCATGAACTGCCCGAGCGCCCGGTGCAGTCGCGCGATCTCTGCGCGCAGCACGACGAACCGACTGCCGGCGATGCGGGCGCCGGCTTCGAAGTCCATGCCCTTGTCCAGCGATTCACCGAGGTCGACGTGGTCGCGCGGCGTGAAGTCGAATTCACGCGGCGTGCCCCAGCGGCGCACTTCGATGTTCTCGGACTCGTCCGCGCCGTCCGGCACGGAGTCCTGCAGCAGGTTCGGCAGCGAGAGCTGGAAGGCATCCAGCTCTTCCTGCACGGCCTGCAGCGACTTCTCGGCATCGCCCAACTGCGCTGCAAGCTGTTCGCCCTCGGCGATCAGCGCGGCGACATCACCGCCCTTGGCCTTGGCCATGCCGACGGCCTTGGCCTTGGCATTGCGCTCGGCACGGATGCGGTCCGTCTCGATCTGCTGCGTCTTGCGCGCGTTTTCCAGCGACTGGAAGCTCGCCACGTCGAAGCCGAACTGGCGGCGACCGAGGTTCTTGACCACGGCATCGAGGTCACTGCGGAGGAGTTTCGGATCGATCACGGCTTCTTCCTGCTGTCACTGTCCTGGGAACGTCTGCGGTCCATGGCCTCGCCGATCTGCTTTTCGAGGCCCCTCGGCGCGGGGGAATAATAGCGCCGGTCGGGCATTTCATCCGGCAGGTAACGTTCGCCGGCCGCGTAAGCATCCGGCTCGTCGTGCGCGTATCGATAGCCCTCGCCATGGCCGAGCGACTTCATGAGCTTCGTGGGCGCGTTGCGGAAGCGCGCCGGCACGTCCAGCGTGCCGAAGGCCTGGACGTCGGCCTTCGCAGCGCCCCAGGCCGTGTAAACGGCGTTGCTCTTGGCCGCAACGGCCAGGAACACCACGGCGTTGGCAAGGGCCAACTCGCCTTCCGGACTGCCCTGGCGCTCATAGGCTTCCCAGGCGTCGTGCGCGAGGCTGATGCCACGGGGATCGGCAAGGCCGATGTCTTCGTAAGCCATCCGCAGGATCCGGCGCGCGAGGTAGTGCGGGTCGCAACCGCCATCCAGCATGCGGGCGAGCCAGTAGAGGGCCGCGTCCGGGTCACTGCCGCGCACGGCCTTGTGCAGCACCGAAATCTGGTCGTAGAACTGATCGCCACCCTTGTCGAAGCGACGCCTGCCGCCGGCAGCGACTTCCGCGACCTGCTCGCGACCGATGTGCAGCGCACCGTCCTGCTCCACCGCGAGATCCGCGAGGATCTCGAGCATATTGAGCGCCCGGCGCCCATCGCCATCCGCAGCCTGGGCGAGCAAGGCCAGCGTCGCGTCATCCATCACGATGCGGCGATCACCGAGGCCGCGCTCAGCGTCGTCGAGCGCCTGGCGCAACATCACGACAAGATCGGCCGTACCCAGGGACTTGAGCACGTACACGCGGGCGCGGGAGAGCAAGGCACTGACGACTTCGAAGGATGGGTTCTCGGTCGTCGCGCCGATGAAGGTCAGCGTGCCGTCCTCGACATAGGGCAGGAAGGTGTCCTGCTGTGCCTTGTTGAAACGATGCACCTCGTCGAGGAACAGCACCGTGGCCCTGCCCTGTTCGCGCGCGAGCCTCGCCTGTTCCACCGCGGCGCGGATGTCCTTCACGCCGGCCATCACCGCAGACAGGGCGATGAACTGCGCCTCCACGCTGGCTGCGACAAGCCTCGCGAGCGTGGTCTTGCCCGTGCCCGGAGGGCCCCAGAACAGCATGGAATGCAGTCGTCCGGTTTCGATGGCCTGTCGCAGCGGCTTGCCGGGCGCAAGCACCTGCGGTTGGCCGACATATTCGGCCAGCGTCCGCGGTCGCATCCGGTCCGCGAGCGGCCGCATGGGCGCGTTCATGGGTCGCGTTTCGTGAACAGGGATTCGACGAACAAGGCCCAGCGACCCAGCGGCGTCATCGCCAGCACCAGGCCAAGGAGCACACCAGCGCCATCGGCCAACAGGTCTTTGATGTCCGCTTCGCGCCCGAGCCCCATCAATCCTTGCGTGATCTCGATGCCACCGCCAAAGGCCACCAGGGCGAGCGCGAGGAACAGGAAGTCGCGCCGGGTCAACACGCCTGCGAACCAGAACGTGAGCACGAAGAACGCGATGCCATGCTCGACCTTGTCGGACAGCGAAAAGCCGATCTGCGGCAGGTCCCGCGCGGGCACCAGGCAGGACACCGTGATCGCCAGCGCGATCAGCATACCGACCGCGAACCACGCATGGCGGTAACGCAGCGAACGACGCAGTCCGAGGCTCATGGCGTGATCACCGGAGCGGCGTGCCAATGACATCGGCACCCGCGGGCGGCGTGAATGACACCTGCGACGGATCGACGGGTCGGTTACGGTTTCCGGCAGCAAAGCGCAGCGTGACTTTCTGGCCCAGCTTGTCTTCGAGCAGCATGCGGCGCAGGTCGCTGCCTTCAAAACCAAACCGCGCCACGCGAAAATCCGCGTCCTTCTGATGCGGCATGGCCTTCACCCAGTCGAGCCCCTCGCTGCGTCCGTCGGCGGACACTTCGAAAGCTTCTCGCACCGACGCGCTGCCCGAGAGCAGCATGGCCGGCGTCTGCGACAGGGCTGCGCCCTGCGGCTTCACGGTGACCTGCTCGAGGTCACGGTCGAGGAACCAGAGGTTGCGCCCATCGGCCACCAGCAACTGACCTGACTGGGATTGATCCTGTGGCTTGAGCTCCCAGCGGAACTTGCCGGGCCGGACGATGACGAGGCTGCCCTCGCCTTTGGCAAGCGCCTTGCCGCGCGCATCGGTGACGGACTGGCTGAAGCTCGCAGACCAGGTTTCAAGCCCCGAGAGGAAACGATCCAGCGCAGTGTCCGCGGCCTGCGCCGCCTGGCAAAGGACCAGCAACGCGAGGCCAAAGGCTGCGCGCATCACTCCGAACCCGGCGGCGGCGGCACGAAGACCTCGCGCGAGCCGTTGGTCTGCAACGGGCCCACGAGGCCCGCAGCCTCCATCTGTTCGATGAGCCGCGCCGCGCGGTTGTAGCCGATCTTGAGGCGGCGCTGCACGTAGGAGATGGAGGGCTTGCGCTCCGTGAGCACGATCTTGACGGCCTCGTCGTACAGCGCGTCCTGCTCGCCATCGCCACCCAGCACGCCGCCACCGCCCTCTTCGTCGTTCGAGATGCCCGGGATCGGCTGCGAGGGACCGGACAGCACCTCTTCGATGTAATCCGGCGGCGCGGCGGTCTTGAGCGCGTTCACCACGCGATGGACTTCTTCATCGGACACGAAGGCGCCATGGATGCGCGTCGGGATCGACGTACCCGGGGGCAGATAGAGCATGTCGCCATGACCCAGCAGCGACTCGGCACCACCCTGGTCCAGGATCGTGCGCGAATCGACCTTGGCCGAGACCTGGAAGGCGATGCGCGTCGGGATGTTGGCCTTGATGAGGCCGGTGATGACATCGACCGACGGTCGTTGCGTCGCGAGGATCAGGTGGATGCCCGAGGCACGGGCCTTCTGCGCGAGACGGGCGATGAGTTCCTCGACCTTCTTGCCGACGATCATCATGAGGTCGGCGAGCTCGTCGATGACGACGACGATATACGGCAGTGGCGCCAGGTCGGGGATCGTCCGCTGGTCAAAGCTCGGGTCGTTCGCGGCACGAGCGATCTGCACCGGATCCTTGATCGGCTTGCCCTCGTCGAGCGAGTCCTTCACCTTGCGGTTGAAGCCGGTGATGTTGCGGACGCCCAGCGCCGCCATCAGCTGGTATCGGCGCTCCATCTCGGCCACACACCAGCGCAGCGCGTTGGCCGCTTGCTTCATGTCGGTGACGACCGGCGCCAGCAGGTGCGGGATGCCTTCGTAGACCGAAAGCTCCAGCATCTTCGGATCGATCATGATCATCCGCACATGCTCGGCCGTGCTCTTGTAGAGCAGCGACAGGATCATCGCGTTGATGCCCACGGACTTGCCCGAGCCCGTGGTGCCGGCGATCAACAGGTGCGGCATGCGGGCGAGGTCCGCGCAGACGGACAGGCCGCCGATGTCCTTGCCCAGCGCCAGAGCCAGCGGTGAATGCACGTCGTCATAGGCCTTGGAACGGATGATCTCGCCGAAGCCGACCATCTCGCGCTTCTCGTTCGGGATCTCCAGACCCATGACCGGCTTGCCCGGAATGACCTCGACGACTCGCACGGCCTGCGCAGCGAGCGCGCGTGCGAGGTCTTTCGCAAGGCTGCTGATCTGGGCGACCTTCACGCCCGGGGCCGGCTTCATCTCGAAGCGCGTGACGACCGGGCCCGGCAGCACGGCGACGACCTCGACCTCAACGCCGAAATCCTTGAGCTTGATCTCGACGAGGCGAGACATCGCCTCGAGCGCTTCGGGCGAATGGGTGACGATGCGCTCCGGCGCTTCGTCCAACAGGTTCAGCGGCGGCAGCGACTGCGAACCGGTGCCCTCGAACAGGCCCGTCTGGCGTTCCTTCTCGACCCGCTTGGAGGGTTCGATGACCGGCGGCGGCGGCGCGATGACCACCGGCACCACGCGGGCCGCCTGCTTTTTCTTTTCGGCCTGGCGCGATTCCTCGCGCGCTTTCTTGCGCTCGAGGCCTTCGTCCACGGCGCGCCGGGCGGCAAGCCGCGCGCGGACGAGATCCGCACCGTTCCAGGCCCAGTAACCGAGCTTGTCGATCACGGTGAGCCAGGAGATATGGAAAGCCAGCGACAGCCCCGACATCCAGATGGCAATCAGGAACAGCGTGGCGCCCAGGATCTGGAAGCCGGTGGCCAGCTGAACGCCCACCAGCTGGCCCACGACGCCGCCCGCGGTCTGGCGCAGCATGCCCGGATCCCAATGCAGGCTGGCCAGCCCACAACTGGACAGCAGCGTCAGCACGAAGCCGACGATGCGCACGGCCGTGTTGACGCGGGTGCTGCCCGGCAACGCCGCAGAGGCACGGCTGCGGGACACCAGCCAGGCCGCCCCGGCGAGCATCACTGGCAGCAGAAAGGCTGGCTTGCCGAACAGGAAGAACAGGATGTCCGCGACAAAGGCACCGACGGGCCCGATGGCATTGCCCACGGACTCCGACGATCCGGTGAAGGAGAATCCCGGGTCTTCAGGGTGAAAACTGGCCAGGGCGACCAGGACGGCAACGGCGAGGACCGCGAGCAGCAGCGCCGCGCTCTCGCGCAGGGCGCGCAACACGAGCGCGGTGAACTTCGAACCGCCGGGGAGCGATGACGCTTGCGCCAAACCTCGGAATCTCTCTAATTTATTGCTGCGGATCGAACTGAAGGAAGTATACATGACGGGTTCCCGACACAGCCGGCTGATCATCCTGGGCTCAGGCCCTGCCGGCTATAGCGCGGCGGTCTATGCCGCGCGTGCCAACCGCTCTCCCCTGCTCATCACGGGTGTGGAACAGGGTGGCCAGCTGATGACGACGACGGAAGTGGACAACTGGCCGGCCGACGTGGAAGGCGTGCAGGGCCCGGAACTGATGGACCGCATGCGGCGCCATGCCGAACGCTTCCAGACCGAGATCGTGGGTGACCATGTCCACACCGTGGACCTGGGCAAGCGCCCATTCACGCTGGTTGGTGATTCGGGCACTTACACCTGCGACGCCTTGATCATCGCCACCGGCGCCGCGGCCAAGTACCTCGGCCTTCCTTCCGAGGAAGCCATGAAGGGCAAGGGCGTTTCCGCCTGCGCAACCTGCGACGGGTTCTTCTTCCGCGGCCAGCGGGTCGCCGTGGTGGGCGGCGGCAACACGGCCGTCGAAGAGGCGCTCTACCTGTCGAAGATCGCTGGCCATGTCACGCTGGTCCACCGCCGGGACAAGCTGCGCAGCGAGAAGATCCTTCAGGACCACCTGTTCGAGCGTGAACGCGAAGGCAAGGTCAGCATCCTCTGGAACCAGGAAGTGCAGGAAGTGCTGGGCGACGCCAGTGGCGTCACCGGCCTTCGCCTTGCCTCGACGACCGGCGACGGCGCCACGCAGGACATCGCCGTGACGGGCGCCTTCATCGCGATCGGCCATTCGCCGAACACCGCGATCTTCAATGGACAGCTGGCCATGAAGAACGGTTATCTGGTCGTGAAGAGCGGCACCGACGGCAACGCCACCGCCACCAGCATCCCGGGTGTCTTTGCGGCGGGCGACGTGGCGGATTCGGTCTATCGCCAGGCGATCACCTCGGCGGGCTCGGGTTGCATGGCCGCGCTCGACGCGGACCGCTTCCTCGAGACGCTGGACGCAGGACACTGACGCAAGGCACCGCCGTGGCAATCCAGGCCCGTTGGC
>CANGMU010000129.1 GCA_947454665.1 Pseudomonadota bacterium
ATTTCCATGAACTTTGAAGACCTCGAAACCGATGCCTGACCGCGAAAACGAGCGTTTCGACCTCGACGAAGAGTTCCTCGATCAGCAGGAAGACGGTAACGATTACGACCGGATCCTCGATCGGGTGGACAAGCGCGCACGCGACAAGGGCAAGAAGGGCAAAGCCGCCTGGAGCAAGCTCGAAGAGGTCCTTGCGGACAAGAAACTCGAGCGCGATCTCCTCGACCTCGACGGGCTCGACATCTGACCCCAGCTTCTGACCCCGGCGTCCTTTCAAGACCGGGCAAGGTTCCCACCATGAACGAACGGGCCCACTCGCCCTGGATCGTGCTGAAGTTCGGCGGCACGAGCGTTTCCACGCTGGCCAACTGGCGCAATATCGCCGAAGTCGTCAAGCGACGCCGCGCGCAGGGCGCGCAGGTGCTGGTGGTGCACTCCGCCGTCAGCAAGATCACCGACAGCCTCGAGAAACTGCTGGCTGCCGCGCTGGGTGGCGATCACGAAGCCGCCATGGCGGCCATCGAGACGCGCCATGTGCAGCTCTGCGACGAACTCGGCATCGGCCTGAGTCCGCAGCTACAGGGTTACTTCACTGAACTGCGCCAGATCTCGCAGGGCATCAGCCTGATGAGAGAGGTCTCCGATCGCACGCGTGCGCGCGTGATGTCCAACGGCGAGCTGATGGCCACCGAGATCGGCTCCCGCTTCCTGCGGTCGCAGGGCATCGACGTCGCCTGGTGGGACGCGCGGTCGGGCCTCAAGGCCGAGGATCGCGGCGCGAACTCTCGTGGCAGTTACCTTTCTGCGACCTGTGATTTCTCGCCGGATGCCGGACTCTCTGCGTCCCTGCAGAAGCTAGCGCCGGTCGTCATCACGCAAGGCTTCATCGCCAGCAACGAAGCCGGCGACACGGTACTGCTCGGTCGTGGCGGTTCTGACACGTCTGGCGCATATTTCGCAGCCAAGCTGCAGGCCGAACGCCTGGAGATCTGGACCGACGTGCCGGGCATGTTCAGCGCCAATCCGCGGTCGACGCCGGCCTCTCGCCTGCTGCGCGAACTGCATTACGACGAAGCCCAGGAGATCGCGAGCAGCGGCGCCAAGGTGCTGCACCCGCGCTGCATCCTTCCCGTGCGCATGCATGGCATCCCGCTCTACATCTACGCGACGCAGACGCCGGACCTCGAGGGCACACGGCTTTCCAACGACCCGGGTGACGACACCGCGAAGGTCAAGGCCGTCGCCGTCAAGAAGGGCATCACGCTCATTTCGCTCGACAGCCCGGGCATGTGGCACGAAGTCGGCTTCCTCGCCGATACCTTCCAGATCTTCAAGCAGCACGGGCTGTCGGTGGACCTGGTGTCGACCTCGGAGACCAACGTGACCGTGTCGCTGGATCCGCAGGCCAACACGCTCGATCGAGCTGCCATCGATGGCGTGGTCGGTGACCTGTCCAAGCTCTCGCGCGTGCAGGTCATTGGTCCCTGCGCGTCGGTGAGCCTCGTCGGTCGCAACATCCGCGGCATCCTGCACAAGCTCGGCGGCGCCTTCGAATTCTTCGAAGAGCAGCGGATCTATCTGGTGAGCCAGGCCGCCAACGACCTGAACTTCACCTTCGTCGTCGACGAAGACCAGGCCGACCGCCTGGTGAACCAGTTGCATGAACTGCTGATCCAGCCGGTGCCGGGCGACCGCGTACTCGGCCCGACCTGGGAGCAGCTGTACGACAAGCCTGCCGCGCAGCCCCAGCGTCCCGTGCAATGGTGGCAGTCGGGTGCCAAGTCTGTGTTGGCAGCGCTGGGCGAGCGTGATGCGGCGTATGTCTATCACGCCGACACGATCCGCGAGGCCGCACGCACGCTCCGCGGCGTGAAGTCGGTGAGCCGCGTGCTCTACGCGACCAAGGCCAATCCGAACGCCGATATCCTGAAGCTGCTGCAGGCCGAAGGCATCGGCATGGAGTGCGTGTCGCGCGCCGAAATCGAGCACGTGCGCCGCACGCTGCCCGGCATCAAGGCGGCCGACATCCACTTCACCCCGAACTTCGCGCCGCGTTCCGAATACGCCTGGGCGCTGGAGCAGGGCGTGCCGGTGACGATCGACAACCTCTACGCGCTGCAGGCCTGGCCGGAACTGTTCCGCGACAAATCAGTGTTCGTGCGCATCGATCCGGGCACGGGCCGTGGTCATCACGCGCATGTGCGCACAGCAGGCCAGGCGTCGAAGTTCGGCGTGCCCCTGTCGGAGATCGATGCGCTCGCCGGGCTGGTGAAGGACCTCGGCGTGACCGTCGCTGGCCTGCATGCCCATACGGGCAGCGGCATCTTCGACATCACGAACTGGACCGAGACCGCCGAGGTGCTGGCATCGATCGCGCCGCGCCTGGGTGGCGTGAAGGTGCTCGACATCGGCGGCGGCTTCGGCGTGCCGGATGGGTCTGACCTGTCGACGGTGGATTTCGCGAAGCTCGATGCCGCGCTGGCCGCGTTCAAGGCCGCGCATCCGGGCTTCGAGCTGTGGATCGAACCGGGCCGTTATTTCGTCTCGACGGCCGGCGTGCTGCTGGCCCGCGTGACGCAGGTCAAGCAGAAGGGCGAGCAGGCCTATCTCGGCGTGGCGACGGGCATGAACGCCCTGATCCGTCCGGCGCTCTATGGCGCCTTCCACGAGATCCAGAACCTCTCACGCCTCGATGAGGCCCACACGCGCCTGTATGACGTCGTGGGGCCGATCTGCGAGACGGGCGACGTACTGGGTCATGGCCGGCTGCTGCCGGAGTGCCGCGAAGGCGATGTCATGCTCATCGCCAACGCCGGTGCCTATGGCCGCTCGATGGCCTCGGAATACAACCTGCGCCTGCCGCCGGACGAAGTCCTCGTCTAGCGGCTGTTCCGGTGGCGGGAGGCCAGCTCTTCCGCCACCTGCGCAAGCGACAGCCCGCGCGATTTCAACAGCAGCGTGAGATGGAACAGCAGGTCCGCCGATTCCGAGACCAGCTCGGCATCGTCTCCGGCCATCGTCGCCAGCGCGACTTCCACGCCTTCCTCGCCGACCTTCTGCGCCATGCGCTTCGTGCCGCGTGCGAAGAGCTTCGCCGTGTAGCTGCCTTCCGGCTGGTCGGCCAGGCGCTGGTCAATGACCGACTCCAATCGGGCAAAGAAACGCAGCGCATCGGCGGGCAGGGCACTGCCATCACCGAAGCAGGTCGTCGTGTTGCGGTGGCAGGCCGGGCCCTTGGGGCGCGCCGTCACCAGCAGCGTGTCGCCGTCGCAGTCGGCGACCAGCTCCACGAGCTCCAGCGCGTTGCCGGAAGTCTCGCCTTTCTCCCAGAGCTTCTGCCGCGAACGGCTGAAGAACACCACGCGTCCGCGCAGCTGGGTTTCAGCGAGTGCCTCGCGGTTCATGTAGGCCAACATCAGCACGCTGCCAGTGTCGGCATCCTGCACGATGGCCGGCAACAGCCCGTCGCCCTTGTCCCAGGCGAGCGAGTCGGCCTGGCTTGCGGAAAGCGTCATGTGCGCACCTCGATGTGCTGCGACTTGAGAAAGGTCTTGAGATCCGGGATCGCAATCGCGCCGGTGTGGAAGACGCTCGCGGCCAGCGCGGCATCCGCCGCCTTGGCCTTGAAGAGGTCGGCGAAATGTTCGGGCGCACCGGCACCGCCGGAGGCGACGAGCGGCACGCGGCAGATGGCTCGCACGGCTGCCAACTGCACGAGGTCATAGCCCTTGCGCACGCCGTCGCTCGCCATGCAGTTCAGCACGATCTCACCGGCACCGCGGTCCTGCACTTCGCGAACCCACTGCAGCGTGTCACGTCGCGTGTCGCGGCTGCGGGTCGGGTCACCGGTGAACTGGTAGACGCTGAAGCCTTCCGGCGTCGTCTGGCTGTCGATACCGACGACCACGCACTGCGAACCAAAGCGAGCCGCAAGCCGATCGATCAGCGCCGGGTCGGCGAGGGCAGGCGAGTTTACCGACACCTTTTCGGCACCGGCATTCAAGACGGCCTCGGCGTCCTCGACGGAACGGATGCCGCCAGCCACGCAGAAAGGGATGTCCAGCACGCGCGCCACGCGCGCGATCCAGCCGCGGTCGACGGAGCGGTTCTCCGGGCTCGCCGTGATGTCGTAGAAGACCAGTTCGTCGGCGTCCTGGTCCCGATAACGTTGCGCGAGCTCGAGGATGTCACCAACGACGCGGTGCTCCTTGAACTTCACGCCCTTGACCACCTGGCCGTCGCGGACGTCCAGGCAGGGGATTATGCGTCGCGCAAGAATGGCTGCAGCTCCTCTGCCGTCATGCGTCCTTCGAGCAGGGCCTTGCCACTGATGGCAGCTGCCACGCCGAGCTTGTCGAGGGCGGCCAGGTCCGCGGCATCGCGAACGCCGCCCGATGCCTGCCAGGCGATGCCCGGGCAACGGTGGCGGCCTTCCTCGTAGAGCGACAGGTTCGGGCCGGCGAGGGCACCGTCACGGTCGATGTCCGTGCAGAGCACGTGCTTGAGGCCATGGGCCGCAAAGCGTTCGATCAGCTCCCACAGGCTCAAGGGGCTTTCATGCACCCAGCCACGCGTGCGGGCGCGCGGCACGCCGCCGGCATCGAGCTTCACGTCGATCGCGAGGCAGACGGCCTCGGAGCCGAAACGACGCAGCGCCTCCTCGGCGATCTCCGGCTGTTCGACAGCGGCACTGCCGATGACGGCACGCGACACACCCGCAGCGAAAAGATCTTCCATGACGGGCAGGCTGCGCAGGCCGCCACCCACCTGGATCTTCAACCGGCCCTTGGCGGCCAGTTGCGCGATGAGGTCGCGGTTGCCCAGCTTGCCGTCGCGCGCACCGTCGAGATCGACGACGTGCAGCCAGCTCGCCCCCATGCCCGCATAGCGCTCCAGCAGCAACGCAGGGTCGAGGTCATAGCGCGTCTCGGCGTCGAAGGCGCCCTTGAACAGGCGCACGCAGTTGCCGCCGCGCAGGTCGATGGAAGGAATCAGTAGCATCAGGTGATCTTCAGGAAGTTGGCGAGCAGGCGGGCGCCAGGGCGCGCAGACCGCTCGGGATGGAATTGGGCGCCGCGGAAATTATCGCGGCGGACGACGGCCGAGAACTCGCCACCGTATTCCGTGACGGCAAGGCTGTGCAGGCCAACGGGTGCCGCGAAGCTGTGCACGAAATAGAAATACTCGGTGTCGGTGATGCCGGCCAGCAGCGGATCCGCCTGCACGGTACGCAAGCGGTTCCAGCCCATGTGCGGCACGGGATGGTCGGGCGAGGCCGGCATGCGCGCGACGCGGCCGGGGATGATCCCCAGGCAACGCGTGTCGCCGGACTCGCCTTCCTCGGAGGTGTCGAACAGCAGCTGCATGCCGAGGCAGATCCCCAGCAGCGGCTGCGTGAGCTTCGGGATCAGCACGTTCAGGCCTGCGGCACTCAATCGCGCCATGGCATTGCCGGCGGAGCCCACACCAGGCAGCAGCACGCGCGGCGCATTCAGGATCAGCTCATGGTCCGTCGTAACAACGGCCTGTGCATCCAGACGATCCAGTGCATGCACCAGCGACGCAAGGTTCGCGCCGCCAGAGTCGATGATCGCGACATCCAGGGCCATCAGAGCACCCCCTTCGTGCTGGGCAGTTCATTGCCTTCGCGGCGGAAAGCTTGGCGCAGCGCGCGGCCGACGCCCTTGAAGCACGCCTCGACCATGTGATGCGTGTTTTCGCCGCGCACACTCACATGCAGCGCACAAGCCAGCGTGTCGGACAACGAGCGGAAGAAGTGCGGCACGAGTTCCGTCGCGAGGCCACCGACTTCCGCGCGGCCGAACGATCCTTCCCAGACCGCATAGGCACGGCCGGAAAGGTCGATCGCGACCTGCGCCTGGGCTTCGTCCATCGCGAGCAGAAAACCATAACGGCCGATGCCCGCCTTGTTGCCCAGCGCCTTGCGCAGCGCCTCGCCGAGGGCCAGCGCACAGTCCTCGACCGTGTGGTGCTCATCGACATGCAGGTCGCCCTTGCAGGCCAGGCGCAGCGAGAAACCGCCATGCTTGGCGATCTGCTCGAGCATGTGGTCGAAGAAGCCATGACCAGTCGAGATTTCGATCGGGCCTTCCGCGTCGAGGTCCACCGCGACCTGGATATCGGTTTCCTTCGTCTTGCGCGTGACCGTTGCACGGCGCGCGAGCAGTTCGCGGGCGATGGCCGGCCAGGTCTCCGATTCCGAGCCGCCCAGGCGCAAGCGCAGGCCGCGGACACCGAGGTTCTTCGCGAACTCGATGTCGGTATCGCGGTCGCCGATCACCGCGCTCTGCGCCGGATCGATCACATGGTCATTGAGGTAATCCTCGACGATCTTCACCTTGGGCTTGCGGCAGTCGCAGGCATCAGCCGGCTTGTGCGGGCAGATGCAGACGGCATCGAAGCTGATGCCCTGTGAGGCGAAGGCATCGAGGATGAACTGCTGCGGGATCTCGAAGTCCGGCGTCGGAAAGCTCGCCGTGCCCAGTCCGTCCTGATTCGTGACCATGACGAATCGGTAACCGGCCTTGGCCAGCTGCTGCAGTGACGCGAAGACATCGGGCACGAAGCGGATCTTGTCGAGGCGATCCACCTGTTCATCCGGCGGCTCCGCGACAAGCGTGCCGTCGCGGTCGATAAACAGGACCTTCAGCGGCGTCGTGCTCATGCGAGGCTCCGGAGCAGGATGTCGTTCTGTTCGGGCGTGCCGATGGAGATGCGCA
>CANGMU010000130.1 GCA_947454665.1 Pseudomonadota bacterium
GCTTGATCTGTTCCTGGATCAGTCGCGCCATCGGACGCGCTCCCATCTTCGGATCGTAACCGCGCACGGCCAACCAGGCCCGCGCTGCATCTTCCAGCGAGATCTGCACGCCCTTCTGTTCCAGCTGGGCCTCGACCTCGACCAGCAGCTTGTCCACCACGCGTTCGATCGTCTGCGACGACAGCGGAGCGAACTGGATGACCGCGTCGAGGCGATTGCGGAATTCCGGCGTGAACAGGCGGCGGATCGCCTCCATGCCATCGCTCGTGTTGTCGGTCTGCGTGAAGCCGATGGACGGACGGCTCATCTCCTGCGCACCGGCATTGGTCGTCATCACGATGATGACGTGGCGGAAGTCGGTCTTGCGGCCGTTGTTGTCCGTGAGCGTGCCGTGGTCCATGACCTGCAGCAGCAGGTTGAAGACATCCGGATGCGCCTTCTCGACCTCGTCGAGCAACAGCACGCAATGCGGGTGCTTGGCGACGGCTTCGGTCAGCAGCCCACCCTGGTCGAAGCCGACATAGCCCGGCGGCGCGCCGATCAGGCGCGAGACCGTATGGCGTTCCATGTACTCCGACATGTCGAAGCGGATGAATTCCACGCCCAGCGTGAGGCCGAGCTGCCGCGTGACTTCCGTCTTGCCGACACCCGTGGGGCCGGCAAAGAGGAAGCTGCCAACGGGCTTGCGCTGGTCTCCGAGGCCCGAGCGGGACAGTTTGATCGCGGCGGAGAGCGCCTCGATCGCCTTGTCCTGCCCGTAGATGACCAGCTTGAGGTTGCGCTCCAGGTTGCGCAGCACTTCGCGGTCGGACGTGGACACACTCTTGGCCGGGATGCGCGCGATGCGGGCGACCACGTCCTCGATCTGTGAGACATCGATGCTCGCGGGGCGCTGCGCCGGCGGCTTCAGGCGTGCGCGGGCACCGGCCTCGTCGACGACGTCGATGGCCTTGTCCGGCATGTGCCGGTCGTTGATGTGGCGGGCCGCCAGTTCAGCGGCGGCGGCCAAGGCATCGTCCTCATAGGGGATACCGTGGTGCTCTTCGAATTTCGGCTTGAGGCCCTGCAGGATCTCGACCGTCTCTGGCACGGAAGGCTCGACGACGTCGATCTTCTGGAAGCGGCGCGCGAGCGCATGGTCCTTTTCGAAGATGCCGCGGTATTCCTGGTACGTCGTGGAGCCGATGCAGCGCAGATCACCGCTGGAGAGCGCAGGCTTGATGAGATTGGACGCATCCATGACGCCGCCCGATGCCGAACCGGCACCGATCACCGTATGGATCTCGTCGATGAACAACACGGCACCCGGCAGCTTCTTGAGTTCGGCCAGCACTGCCTTCAGTCGCTTCTCGAAATCGCCGCGGTACTTGGTACCCGCGATCAAGGCGCCCAGGTCCAGGGAGAAGATCGTGCAGTCGGCGATTGCGTCCGGCACCTGCTTCTCGACGATGAGGCGCGCCAAACCCTCTGCAATGGCCGTCTTGCCGACGCCCGCCTCGCCCACGTAGAGCGGGTTGTTCTTGCGACGACGGCAGAGGATCTCGATCGTGCGCTCGACCTCGAGCTTGCGACCGATCAGCGGGTCGATGCGGCCTTCGGTGGCAGACTTGTTGAGGTTCGTCGTGTACTTCTCGAGCGCACTGCCGCCCTCGGCCTCGCGTTCCCCTTCTGCCGAGGGTTCCTCTTTGGCCGCCTTTTCATCGTTGCCCTTGGGCAAGCCGTGCGACACGAAGTTGATGATGTCGAGCCGCGTGACGCCATGCTTCTGCAGCAGGAAGACCGCGTGGCTCTGCTTCTCGCTGAAGATGGCCACCAGCACGTTCAGGACGCCGACTTCCTTCTTGCCGCTGGACTGGACGTGGAACACGGCACGCTGCAGCACGCGCTGGAAACCCAGCGTCGGCTGCACTTCGCGGTCGTCGCCGGCGGGCACCACGGGCGTCGTATCGTCGATGTGCTTGCGCAGGTCGGTGCGCAAGGCCTCGAGATCCAGGTCGCAGGCCTGAAAGGCTTCGCGCACACGCGGCGCGTCGTAGATCGCCAGCAGCAGGTGCTCGACGGTCAGGAATTCATGACGTGCCTCACGGGCCAGGTTGAAAGCCTGGTTGAGGCAATACTCGAGTTCGCTGGACAGCATGTCAGGGCTCCGTTGGTCGTCAGGCCTCTTCGAGCGCGCACATCAAAGGGTGCTGGTGGTCCCGGGCATAGGTCGTGACCTGGGCAACCTTGGTTTCGGCAATTTCATACGTGAAGACACCGCAGATTCCCTTGCCCAGCGTGTGCACTTCAAGCATCACCCGCGTGGCCGCCGGGCGGTCCATCCGGAAGAAGCGCTCCAGCACATCGACGACGAACTCCATCGGGGTGTAGTCGTCGTTGAGCAGCACCACGTTGTACAGGGGCGGGTTGCGGACCTGCGGGCGCGCCTCTTCGACCAGCAAGCCCTGGTCCCGGTCGCTGCCGGGCATGTCAGGCTGATTTCCGGAGGCCTTCAAGGTTTTCGAATCACGGCGCATGAACTTCACAGTCATCGGTATATAAGGGTCTTATGGGGCCTTCACAAGAGGCGCTGGCGAGAGACGGCTTGAGCGGTTCCTTGCACGGGCAGCATAATATGTTCACTGTGAATGCGACGCTGAAATCCCTGCCAGAAGGCGGCCGACTGGCCACTTGGGTGGCTCGTGGTCCGAACCTCGTCGCGGCCCTGCTGGTCGTGCTGCTCGGCGTCCGCTGCGCAGGGCTCGTCACCGACTTCGCGGGCGGTCAACGCGGCCGGCCGGCGGTCGACGCCTCGGTCAGCATCCCGGCGCTCCCTGCCGCCACCGACATCGCCGCCCTGATCGGCGCGAATCTCTTTGGCGGAGGCACGGGCGCGGCGATCCAAGGCCCGGCGCCGATCTCCAATATTCCGCTGGTGCTCGTCGGGGTACTGGCTGCCACCGATCCAGCGCTCGGCGTGGCCATCCTGGGCCCGACGGCGGAGGCGGCCAAGGTCTACCTGGTGAAGGACATGCTGCCCGGCGGCGCACGGCTGTTCGCCGTCCACCCGGACCGGGTACTCATCGACCGCGGCGGCACGATCGAGGCCCTGCTGCTGCCCCGACAATCCGCACCCCCTTCGGCGATGCGCCCTGCCCCGTCCACGCAGGCACCCGGCGTGGCAGAACGTGCCCAGCAGCTCGTGCAACAGGGGCCCGGTGCGCTGGCACAGGTGATGCGGCCGCAGGTCGTCCTGGACTCACAGGGCAAGCAACAGGGCTTTCGCATCTTCCCAGGCGGCAACCGGCAGGCTTTCGCGAAGCTCGGACTGCAGGCCGGCGACCTGGTCACGGCCATCAACGGCACCGCGCTCGACGACCCCGGCGCTGGGACGAACGTCTTCAACACGCTCGCCACGTCACCGAACGCGCGAGTCACCGTCCAGCGCGACGGCAAGCCCCAGGAACTGGTCGTGAACGTGGCCCAGGCCCTTGGCGAAGCTGAACGGGCCGCTGCCAGCGCAACGATGGTCGGGCCGTCGCCTGCCGGAGAAAGCGTCGGCGTACCGTCGCCCTAACGCGGCATGTCTCTTGCAGAGCCCTCGGTCAGCCAGAATTCCGGCACCCAACAGGCCATCATGAACCCGGTATCGAGTCGGACAGTTCCGCGGATCCTTGCCGCCACCAGCGCCATGGCCCTTGCCCTGGTCGCGGGTTCGGCCGTCCAGGCGCAGCAACAGCTGCCTGCCGCAGCGGCCGCGCCGCTGGCCGGCAACCAGCGGATCACGACGAACTTCAAGGACGCCGACATCACCCAGGTGGCCGAGGCGGTCAGCGCGGCGACAGGCCGCAATTTCATCATCGACCCGCGCGTTCGCGCGCAGGTGAACCTGGTCTCGGCCTCGCCGATGACGCCGGCGGAGTTCTACCAGGCGTTTCTGTCGATCCTGCAGGTCCACAGTTTCGTCGCGGTGCCGGCGGGCAACCTCATCAAGATCGTGCCGGACGCCAACGTCCGCACGATGCCGGCCAACGACCTGCCAGAGAACGTCAGCAGCTCGTCGGACGAGATGGTCACTCAGGTCATCCAGACTCGGAACACGAATGCCGCGCAGATGGTGCAGGTCCTGCGTCCGCTGGTGGCGCAATATGGCCAGTTGGTGTCCCTGCCCGGCACGAACACGATCATCATTTCCGACCGCGCGAACAACGTCGCGCGCATCCTCAAGATCGTCGCCCGCGTCGACCAAGCCGGCGACGCGAACATCGAGATCATCCCGCTGCAAAACAGCACGGCAGCTGAGATCGTGCGCACGATCACCGCGCTCACGGCCGGCCAGGCCGCTACCGAAGCCGGTGGCGTGCAGACCAAGGTCGTCGCGGATGATCGTTCCAACAGCATCCTGGTGAGCGGCGAAAAGGCATCCCGCATGCGCATCACCGCGCTCGTGGCCCACCTCGACACGCCGCTTGAGAATGGCGGTGAAACCCAGGTCCGCTACCTGCGTTACGCGGACGCGGAAAAGATCGCGCCGAAACTCAAGGAACAGACTTCAGGCCTCGCGGCCGGAGCAGCGCCCGGTACAGCCGGCGGCGGCGCCGCGCCTGCAGGCGGTGAACGCGGCGTGACGATCTGGGCGGACAAGCAGACGAACGCGCTGGTCATGACCGCCCCGCCCAAGCTGATGCGGTCGCTGATGACCATCATCGACAAGCTCGACATCCGCCGGGCGCAGGTCCTGATCGAGGCGATCATCGTCGACGTGAAGACGGACAAGGCCGCCGACCTCGGCGTGAACTGGGCCGCCTGGTCGAACGAGAGCGGCACCAACGTTCCGGTGGCAGGCTTTGTCTCCCCGGTGGGCGGTGCAAGCAGCAATTCCCTGTCGATCGTCGACCTCGCGCGGATCGCCAAGAGCCCCACGACCACCACGACCGTGCCGCTGGGCACGACGCTGGGCATCGGTCGCGTGGCTTCCACGGGCATCAATTTCGCAGCCATGTTGCGGGCCTTGCGCTCGGACTCGAACACGAATGTCATCGCCACGCCATCGGCGACGACGATGGACAACCAGGAGACCGAACTGAAGGTCGCCCAGGAAGTCCCGTTCATCACCGGCCAGTACACCAACAGCACGAACACCAGCAGTGGTACGGTCAACCCCTTCACGACCGTGCAGCGCCAGGAAGTCGGCACGATCCTGAAGATCACCCCGCAGATCAACGAGGGTGACGCCGTGATGATGAAAATCGGCTTGGAAAGTTCCGAACTCGCCGGCACGGCAGGTGACGCAAACAGCCTCATCACGAACAAGCGCGTCATCAACACGCATGTGCTGATCGAAGACCAGGGCATCATCGTGCTGGGCGGCCTGATCCGCGACAGCAAGGTCAACGGCGAATCCCGCGTGCCGCTACTCGGCAGCATCCCGTTCATCGGCGAAGCCTTCCGCACGCGCAGCGCAAAGCGCGAGAAGTCGAACCTGATGGTCTTCATTCGCCCGAAGATCCTGCGCGACGGCGTGCACACGTCGATCGAAACGAACTCGAAGTACAACGCGATCCGCAACGAGCAGCGGATCCAGAACGCCTCCGGCTTCGATGCCCTGCCCCTGTTGCCGGGCACGCCAAAGCCGATGCTGCCGCCGTTCGAGGCCCCGATGCCAGCGCCGGAAGGCAAACCCCGTTGAACGCCGTCGTGGAGCCCGCGACGCAAGGAACGGCCAGACGCCTGCCCTTCGCGTTTGCGCGCCGCCATGGCCTCGTGCTGCGGGCGATGGACGGCGCGACCGCGATCCTCGCCTGCCGCGCAACGGTCCAGCCGCAGGCACTGGCTGAGGTCGCACGCCTGCTCCGTGCGCCACTGCGCGTGGAGCGGGTCGGCGATGCGGACTTCGACCGGCTGCTGCGCGAAGGATACGAATCCGACCGCAGCGGGCTCGACATGGTCGAGGGCCTGGAAGGCTCCACGGACCTCGCACAGTTCGCACAGGAACTGCCGGAACAGGCGGACCTGCTGGAAAGCGATGACGACGCGCCGATCATCCGGCTGATCAACGCGATCTTCGCGCAGGCGATCCGCGAGAACGCCTCGGACATCCACATCGAGCCCTTCGAGAACCGCCTGGTCGTGCGCTTCCGTGTGGACGGTATGATGCGCGAGGTCATGCATGCCAGGGGCGGCGTGGCGCCGCTCGTGGTGTCGCGCGTCAAGGTCATGTCCAAGCTCGACATCGCGGAGAAGCGACTGCCGCAGGATGGGCGCATCGGCCTGCGTGTCGCCGGTCGTGCGGTCGATGTGCGCGTCTCGACGATCCCCTGCGGACACGGTGAGCGCGTCGTGCTGCGACTGCTGGACAAACAGGCCGGGCGGCTGGACCTCGGCGCACTCGGCATGGACGAGCGCACGCGGCAACAGGTCGATGCACTGATCCACAAGCCACACGGCATCCTGCTCGTCACGGGCCCTACCGGCTCGGGCAAGACGACAACGTTGTATGCAGCGCTGGAACGCCTGAACGACAACACGCGCAACATCCTGACCGTCGAGGATCCGATCGAGTACTACATCGACGGTATCGGGCAGACACAAGTCAATACGAAGGTCGACATGACCTTCGCGCGGGGTTTGCGCGCGATCCTGCGCCAGGACCCTGACGTCGTGATGGTGGGTGAAATCCGCGACC
>CANGMU010000131.1 GCA_947454665.1 Pseudomonadota bacterium
GTAGATTTCCCGGGTCGCATCCTCATCGTCGGTTTCGGCAGCATCGGGCAGGGCGTTCTGCCGCTGATCCTGCGCCACATCGGCGTCAGCAAGGACCGCATCACGGTCGTCACGGCGGATGACGCCGGACTCGACTGCGCCCGGGAATTCGGCGTGAAGTTCATCAAGGAACCCCTTGTGCGCGAGAACTTCCGTCGCGTGCTCGACCCGCTGGTCGGTCGCGGCGATTTCCTGCTGAACCTCTCAGTCGATGTCTCCAGCCTCGCGCTGATCCGGTTCTGCTGGGAAAAGGGCGCGATGTACCTTGATACCTGCATCGAGCCCTGGGCCGGTGGTTACACCGACCCGGGCATCCCGGCTGCGCGCCGTACGAACTACGCCCTGCGCGAAGAAGCGCTGGCGCTGCGCAAGGACAATGCGCGTGCTCCGACGGCCGTCGTCACGCACGGTGCGAATCCCGGCCTCGTCTCGCATTTCGTGAAACAGGCCCTGCTCAACATCGCCGCCGACACCGGTGTGGAGGTGACGGAGCCGACCACGCGTGAAGGTTGGGCCGCACTCTCCCGCCAGCTTGGTATCAAGGTCGTGCACGTCGCTGAGCGTGATTCCCAGCTCACGAACGTGCCCAAGCGTCCCAACGAATTCGTGAATACCTGGTCGGTCGACGGCTTCGTGTCTGAAGGCCAGCAGCCGGCCGAGCTCGGTTGGGGCTCGCACGAGAAGAACTTCCCTCGTGACGGCAAGCGCCACGATTTCGGTTGTGGCTCTGCCATCTACCTGATGCAGCCCGGTGCCGGCACGCGCGTGCGCACCTGGACGCCGAAGGCCGGCCACTTCCATGGTTTCCTGATCACGCACGGCGAGGCGATCTCGATCGCGGATTACTACACCGTGCGCGAAGGTGGCCAGGTCGTGTACCGGCCGACCTCGCATTACGCCTACCATCCGAGTGATTCCGCGGTTATCTCGGTGCACGAGTTCGCCGGCCGCAACTGGCAGCTGCAGGACGACAAGCGCATCCTGATGAACGAGATCATCTCGGGTATCGACGAACTGGGTGTGCTGCTCGCCGGCCACAAGAAGAACGCTTACTGGTATGGGTCGCAGCTGTCGATTGAAGAGGCCCGCAAGCTTGCGCCCTTCAACAACGCGACGAGCCTGCAGGTCACCGTGTCGGTGCTGTCGGGCATGGTCTGGGCGATGGAAAACCCGAACTCGGGTCTCGTCGAGCCGGATGAGATCGACTTCCGTCGTAACCTGGAAGTCTGCGCGCCCTACCTGGGTACCGTGACCGGCGCCTATACCGACTGGACGCCACTGACCGATCGCGAGCGCCTCTTCCCCGAGGATCTCGACAAGACCGATCCCTGGCAGTTCAAGAACGTCCGGGTCTGACCGGCGTTCAGTCCGTGACGGGGCCGTAGGCGACGTCGACGATGACGTAGAGCCGCGGCCCTTCCGGAGTCTCGAGTCGCACCTCCGTGTCCAGCGGTTTACCGAGCAGCGCCCTCGCCAGAGGCGCATCCATGCTGATGTAGCCGGGCGCCGTGTCGAATTCGTCCGGCCCCACGATGCGGTAGCGCCGTTCGGTGCCCTGTTCGTCCTCGATCGAGACCCACGCGCCGAAGAAGACACGGTTCGGATCGCTGGGCGCCTGGTCCACCACCGTCATGCCGTCCAGGCGCCGGCGCAGGTGCCGCACCCGCGAATCGATCTCCCTCAGGCGTTTCTTGCCGTAGGTGTAGTCGGCATTTTCAGAGCGATCGCCCTGTGCCGCGGCAGCCGACACCGCAGCCGTCACCTGGGGCCGCTCGACCCGCCACAGCGCGTCCAGTTCGGCCTTCATCCGGGCAGCGCCTTCCGGCGTGATGTACTTCGACGCCGGGGTGGGGGGCGGTCTGTATCGGCTCATGGTTATTTCGTGCTGCTCCTGCAAAGTCTTGCGACCGTGCGCCGTCTCACGGTCGTCGCCGGGGCCTGGGGCTAGGCTTGCAGACAGGAGCCCAGCCAGCCATGAGCAGCAAGTACTACGCCCATTTTGTGGCGGATTCCCCGGAGCCCCGGCAGGCGGGGGAATTCACCGGTGTCGTCGAGATCGACCGGCCGCTGCGCTTCCAGCGCGAGATCGGCGACCTCAAGGCCGCGCTCGCCCGCGATTTCGACCTCGAGCGCGAGGATATCAGGATCCTTGACTGGTCCCGGCTGCACTGAAGCCGACCGGCGACCCCTTCCAATCCTTACGGGCCGTCCCCATCTCATGGGAAGATCCGTATGTTGTTTCCAGGAGGTCAGGTCCCATGCGCAGTCTCCAAGTTTTGGTTTTGGGCATCGCCGCGATGCTGTCCGGCTGTGGCTACAACACGCTCCAGCAGCAGGACGAAGGCGTGAAGGCCGCCTGGGCCGAGGTGCTGAACCAGTACCAGCGCCGGGCCGACCTCATCCCCAACCTCGTCGCCACCGTGAAAGGCTTTGCCGCGCAGGAACAGCAGGTGCTGATCGGCGTGACGGAAGCCCGTGCAAAGGTGGGCAGCATCCAGGCTACGCCGGCCCTCATCAACGATGCGCAGGCCTTCCAGAAATTCCAGGCTGCACAGGGCCAGTTGTCGCAGGCGCTGAAGAGCCTCTTCGCAGTCACCGAGAACTATCCGCAGCTCAAGTCGGACGCCAACTTCCGCGATCTGCAGGCGCAGATCGAGGGCACCGAAAACCGCATCACCGTCGCGCGCAACCGCTACATCGATTCCGTCCGCAGCTACAACATCACCGTGCGCTCGTTCCCGTCGAACCTGACCGCGATGATGTTCAAGCATGAAGTGAAGCCCAGCTTCACCGTGGAGAACGAGGCGGCGGTGTCGAAGGCACCAGCGGTCGATTTCAGCGCGCCGGCGCCGGCGCGCTGAAGCCCGCATGACGCGACTGATCCGCGCCCTGGCCTGTCTGCTGTTGCTGTTGCTGGCGCTGCCGGCTGCGGCGGGCGCGCAGGTACTGGTGGGCGTGCCGAAGCTCGAGTCCCCGGTCACCGACCTGACCGGCACCTTGACGGCCGCGCAGCAGGCCGAACTCGAGCAGAAGCTGATCGACTTCCAGCGGCGCAAGGGTGCGCAGGTCGCGCTGCTGATGGTGCCGACCACGGCACCGGAAGCCATCGAGCAATATGCCATCCGCGTGGTGGAGGCCTGGAAGCTGGGCCGCGAAAAGCCGGACGACGGCGTGCTGCTGCTGGTCGCTTCGCAAGATCGTCGCGTGCGCATCGAGGTCGGCTACGGACTTGAGGGCGCGCTCACCGATGCGACCTCGCGTCGGATCATCGGCGACACGATCACGCCGCTGTTCCGTCAGGGTGATTTCTACGGCGGCGTCAGCGCGGGCCTGCAGAAGATCATGGCCGTGGTCGAAGGCGAGGCCTTGCCTCCGCCGGACCACGGCTGGAGCGGATCCGGCGAGATGCGGGGCAACAAGCTGCTCTTCGGGCTGTTCATCGTGATGATGATCGGCTCCGTGCTGGGCGCCTTCGGTGGCCGGCTGCTGGGTTCTTTGGGCGGTGGCGCCGCGGCCGGTTTCGTCGTGTTCCTCATCACGCATTCCGTGGCGCTGGCCGTGCTGGCCGGCATCGGCTTGCTCGTTTTCACGCTGCTGGGTGCCTTCTCGAATGCCGGTCGTGGCATCGGTGGTGGCGGTTTCGGCGGCGGTGGGCTGGGTGGCGGTGGCTTCGGTGGCGGTGGCTTCGGTGGAGGGGGCGGCGGCGGCTTCTCCGGCGGTGGTGGTGGCTTCGGTGGCGGCGGCGCCTCGGGGAACTGGTGATGAACCGCTTCATGCGACTCCTGCGTCATCTCGTCTCCTCGCCGCGTCGCCTGCGTCGCCGCTTCACGCCCGAAGTGCTGCATGACGTGCAGCGTGCGATCACCACGCTGGAGCGTGAACACGCCGGCGAGATCCGGTTCGTCGTCGAGCATGCGCTGCATCCGGCGCAGCTGTGGTCGGGGCTGACGGCCCGGCTGCGGGCGCTGGAAGTCTTCGGACTGCTGCGCGTATGGGACACGGAAGCCAACAACGGCATCCTGGTCTATGTGCTGTATGCAGACCGCGCTGTCGAGATCCTGGCGGATCGCGGTATCGCGCAGCGTGTGAGCCAGGAAGAATGGGAAGGCCTGTGCCGCGAAGTCGAAACTGAATTCGCCGGCGGGCAGTTCCGTGCGGGTTCTTTGCGTGCCATCGAAGGGGCTGCCACGCTGCTCCGTCGCCATTTCCCGACAGTCGTCAGCAAGGTTTCGAACGAATTGCCAGATCAGCCCGTGCTGCTGTAGCCCGCGCTGCGGGCTGTGTCATGATCGGTCCATGAAGCGCAGGCTGCTTGCACGCACCGGGCCCGCGGCGATGGCTGTCATCGCCGCCGTGATCGCCGCTTGTTCCGGCCGTCCGCCGCAGCGACCCGAGCCGCCACCCCCGCCAGTCGTTGTCGAACCGCCCAAGCCGCGGTTTGCGGATCCCGTCGCGACGCTGCGTTTCGAAATCGATCCGGAACAGGATGACGTCGTCGGCACCGTGCAGGTCACGGTGGCCTCGAAGACCGACACGCTGCCCGACATCGCACGTCGCTTCAATGTCGGATACGAAGAAATCGTCCGCGCGAATCCGAAGGTCGATCCCTGGTTGCCCGGCGCGGGCCGCGAAATCGTCGTGCCCACGCGCTTCGTGCTTCCGAACGCTCCGCGCGACGGCATCGTCATCAACCTGGCCGCGATGCGCATCTACTACTTCCCGGCCAAGCTGGTGAAGGGCAAGCGCGTGCCCAGGACCGCCGGGGAAAAGCAGGTCGTCTACACGCACCCCATTGGCATCGGCAAGATCGGCTGGAACACGCCAGAGGGCCGCACGACGATCATCGCGCGCGAGAAGGATCCGACCTGGCGCCCCTCCGCCGCCGTGCGCAAGGAACACGCGGACAACGATGATCCCATCCCGGCTGTCGTGGGCCCCGGTCCCGACAATCCGCTCGGCAAGTTCAAGTTCACGCTGGGCTGGCCGAGTTACCTCATCCATGGCACCAACAAGCCCTATGGCGTCGGCCTGCGTTCCAGCCATGGCTGCATCCGCCTCTATCCCGAGGACATCGAAGCCTTCTTCAGGATGGTGCCGGTCGGCACGCCGGTCCATGTCGTGAACCAGCCGTACCTGTTCGGGTGGCACGACGGGCAGCTGTACCTGCAGCCGCTGAACGTGCTGGAGGATGACCGCCGCGACTGGAAACGTGCGCAGCGCAAGCTGCTGCAGAAGACGATCTCGCCGCGCATCGAACAGGCACTGAAGGCGCAGGGTCTGGCCATCGACTGGGATGTCGTGGCCCGTCAGGCCCACGAGGCCCGTGGCTTGCCGCTGTCGGTCACGCGCGGCGATACGCGGGCCGAAGACGCCATTGCCGCCGCGCCCCGCGTCGAGAACCGCGTGCCGACGGGTTCCAACTGGGATGGTGCCGACGATCCTTCGCGAGCCGCGCAGCCTGCGGTGGCGCGGGCCGGGCAGGGGTGAACCGTGCTGGCGCATCCGTTATAGTCGCGCCCATGAGCAAGCTCACCGAATGGCTGGACCTGATGCTCGGCGAGATCGCCCGCAAGCAGGATGACGCTGCGCGTGCCGCAGCCGAAGAGGCGTTACGTGAAACGGAACGTCGCGCCGCGACGCCGGCCCAGGCGCCCCGCAGCTGAGTGCGGCACCTCGTGCCTGCCGGACTCCACTCCGCCGGCACCCCTGAATTCGTCCACAGCGACACGCCGGTCCGGCCGTCGCCCACCGCCCTGACCGCTTTTGTCGGTCGCACGCTCAAGGGTCCCGTCGACCACCCTGTCGCGGTCGCGAATTTCGCGCAGTACACACAGCACTTCGGCGGGCTCTGTCCGGAGTCGCCGCTGTCCTACGCGGTTGAGCAGTTCTTCGAGCACGGAGGTCGCACGGCGCTCATCGTCCGCGTGGTCAACGGGGGCCGACCACCGACGCTGGATCTGCCAGCTGGCGAAGGCTGGCTGTCCTTCGCGGGTCGTTCGCCCGGTCGTGCCGAGCATTTGCGTGCCGCCGTGGACCACGACGGCATCCCGCCCGGTGATGCGCAACGCTTCAACCTGGTCGTGCAGCAGGTCCGTGAGCGCCGCTCCGAACGGATCATCGAGCAGGAAATCTATCGGGGCGTGTCGCTTGGCAAGGATGGTCCCGACCATATAGCCCGCGCCCTCGAATCATCCCGTCTCGTGCGGTTGGCAGGTGCCTTGCCGGATTGCCGGCCGGAGCCCACGCGAGTTGCGGAGGGCGCACAGGCTGTCGGCTATGTGTCCGACAACGGCGATGGTGATGATGGCCGTGCACTGGATGATTACGACCTGATCGGCAGCGAGTCGCTGCGCCGCGGGTTGTTCGCGCTGGAAGGGCAGGCGTTCAACTTCCTGTGCATCCCGCCGCTGGATCGCGGACGGGACCCGGGATCGCCGGTGTGGCTGGCTGCGTCGGCGTTCTGTCGACGACACCATGCCTTGCTCATCGTCGATCCCCCCGAGGGCTGGCGAAGCAGTGCGCTCGCGCTGGCCGGCCTCCGAGACGCGCCCTTCAGGGCGCCTGAAGCCCTGATGTGCTATCCGCGGATCGAAACCTTCGA